>CAYZJQ010000055.1:0-12716 GCA_964478805.1 uncultured Halobacteriales archaeon
CCCCAACCGTCTTTTTCTGTAATAACAACCAGTGGGCCATCTCTGTGCCCCGCGAGAAGCAGACCCGCTCGGAGACCATCGCACAGAAGGCCGCAGCCTACGGCTTCGAGGGCGTCCAGGTCGACGGTATGGACCCGCTGGCAACCTACCAGGTCGCGAAGGAGGCCGTCGATCGGGCACGGAATGGCGAGCCGCCACGCCCGACGCTGGTTGAGGCGGTGCAGTACCGCTTCGGCGCTCACACCACTGCGGACGATCCCTCCGTCTACCGTGAGGATGAGGAGGTGGAACGCTGGAAGGCGAAGGACCCCATTCCACGTCTGGAGCAGTTCCTCCGCGACCGCAGCGTGCTCGACGATGACCGCGTAGCCGAGATCACTGACTCCGTCGAAGACGAGGTTGCCGCAGCCATCGCAACGGCGGAGGGATACGAACGCCCCACTGTCGAAGCGATGTTCGAACACGTGTACGCAGGGATGCCACAGCGGCTCGAACAGCAGCTCGAATACCTGCAGCGCCTGCAGGACACCTACGGCGACGACGCGCTCCTCGAAGGATAATGAGCACCGAGACAGACACACAGAACCTCACGTTGGTACAGGCAGTCCGCGACGGGCTCCACGGCGAACTCAAGCGCGACGACGATGTCCTCGTCTTCGGCGAAGACGTGGGCAAGAACGGCGGCGTTTTCCGGGCCACGCAGGGCCTCTACGACGAGTTCGGCGAGGATCGGGTGTTCGACACCCCGCTTGCCGAGTCGGGTATCGTCGGGACGGCCATCGGGATGGCGGCCTACGGGCTGAAACCTGTCCCGGAGATTCAGTTCTCCGGGTTCATGTACCCCGCCTTTGACCAGATCGTTTCGCACGCGGCCCGTCTGCGGACCCGCTCGCGGGGGCGCTTCTCCGTCCCGATGACGCTGCGGGCCCCCTACGGTGGTGGCATCCGCGCACCGGAGCACCACTCCGAGTCGAAGGAGGCGTTCTATACCCACGAGGCAGGTCTGAAGGTAGTGGTCCCGTCGACGCCGACGGATGCGAAGGGACTGCTCGCGGCCTCCATTCGCGACCCCGACCCAGTTATTTTCCTTGAGCCGAAGCTCATCTATCGGGCCTTCCGCGAGCAGGTGCCCGAGGAACCGTACACGACCGAACTCGGCGCGGCGAAGACCCGCCGCGAGGGCACTGACGTCTCCGTGTTTACCTGGGGCGCAATGACGCGCCCGACGCTCGAGGCCGCGGAGAATCTCGCGGGCGAGGTGGATGTAGAGGTCGTCGATCTCCGTACCCTCTCGCCGATGGACTGGGACGGCATCACGGCCTCGTTCGAGAAGACGGGGCGAGCCGTCGTGGTCCACGAGGCACCCAAGACAGGCGGCTTGGGCGCAGAGATCGCCGCCACAATCCAAGAAGAGGCGCTGCTGTACCAGGAGGCACCGGTCAAGCGCGTCACGGGGTTCGACACGCCGTTCCCGCTGTACGCCTTAGAAGACTACTACATGCCCGAGGCCGCACGCATCGAGGACGGCATTCGGGAGACGGTCGAGTTCTGAGATGGTCCGCGAGTTCAAGCTCCCCGATGTAGGGGAAGGGCTGACCGAGGCGGAGATCGTCGATTGGCTCGTCGAGGTGGGCGACCCCGTGACGGAGGACCAACCGGTCGCCGAAGTCGAGACGGACAAGGCAGTCGTAGAGGTGCCGTCGCCGGTGAACGGCACCGTTCGCGAGATTCGCGCCGAGGCCGGAGAAGTGGTCCCCGTCGGCGAGATCATCATTACGTTCGACGTTGAGGGGGAAGAGGCCGAGACCGAGATGGCCGCCGACGAGAGTGGCAGTGACGACGCGGACGACGTCGAGGCAGCCGGCGCGACGGTTGGGGGCGCGGACGCCGACGAACTGGAAGCCACCGCGCAACGCGGAGGCCGGACGTTCGCCGCACCGTCGGCCCGGCGGCTGGCACGCGAACTCGACGTCGATATCGCAGCCGTTGCCGGCTCTGGCCCGGGGGGCCGTGTCACCGAACAGGACGTGCGGGCACACGCCGACGCAGCTGGGGAAGCAGCGGGAGCGGACCCAGACGGAGACGCCCCCGAACCCGCGGTGCAGTCGGCGACGCGGAAGGTGACCGACGACGAGTCCGAACCGGAGTCGACGCCGACGGCGAGCGCGGGGAGCGTTGAGGCGGCCGGCCGCAACCGGACGCTCGCCGCGCCCGCGACGCGCAAACTTGCCGACGAGGAAGACGTTGATCTCGACGACGTCCCGACGGACGAGACACGTGACGGCGAGGCGTTCGTCACGCCCGAGCAGGTGCGCGAGTACGCCGAAGCACAGCGGGCGGCCCAAGAAGTCGACGCCAAGGCTGTCCAGACCGAGTCGACCGGCGCGGACGCAGCGACGGAGTCGGAGGCGACCACAGCAGAGACTGAGCGCGTTCCTTACCGCGGCGTGCGCCGGACCATCGGCGATGCGATGGAGCGGTCGAAGTACACCGCGCCCCACGTGACCCACCACGAGGAGGTGATCGTCGAGGACCTCGTGGGGACCCGCGAGCAGTTGAAGCCCGCCGCCGAGGCACGCGACAGCAAGCTCACATATATGCCGTTCGTAGTGAAGGCGGTCGTTGCTGCGCTGAAACAGCATCCCATCCTGAACTCGCAGTTGGATGAAGAGGCCGAAGAGATCCTGGTCAAGCATTATTACAACATCGGCATCGCCGTCGCCACTGACGCGGGGTTGATGGTCCCGGTGGTGAAGGATGCTGACGAGAAGGACATGCTGACGCTCGCCGACGAGGTGCGCGACCTCGCGGGGAAGGCCCGCGACCGCACCATCGCCCGCGAAGAGATGCAGAACGGCACCTTCTCGATCACTAACTTCGGGGCCGTAGGCGGAGACTACGCGACGCCGATCATCAATTACCCCGAGACGGCCATCCTTGGGCTGGGCGCGCTGAAACAGCGCCCCGTCGTTGAGGGAGGAGAGGTGGTCGCACGACACACGCTCCCGCTGTCGCTGTCTATCGACCACCGGGTCGTGGACGGCGCAGATGCCGCGCGGTTCGTGAACACGCTCGCTGAATACCTGGAGAACCCGGAGCTACTACTACTCGAATAATGGTCGTCGGAGACATCGCAACCGGAACGGAGGTACTGGTCATCGGCGCGGGACCGGGCGGCTACGTCGCTGCCATCCGCGCCGCCCAACTGGGGCTGGACACGACGCTCGTCGAACGGGACGCCTACGGCGGCGCCTGTCTGAACCGCGGCTGTATCCCGTCGAAGGCGCTCATCACGGGTGCCGACCGCGTCCATGGCGTCGCGAACGCAGAAGAGATGGGTATCCACGCCGACCCGGCCGTCGACATGAAGGGGATGCAGTCGTGGAAAGACGGCGTCGTCGACCGGCTGACTGGCGGCGTCGAGAAGCTTTGCAAGGCGAACGGCGTCAACCTCGTCGAGGGGACCGCGGAGTTTGACTCCGCGGACAGAGTCCGCGTCGCCCACGGCGGCGACGGACAGGGCTCTGAATCGGTGGAGTTCGAGCACGCAATCGTCGCGACGGGATCCCGACCGATGCAGGTCCCCGGCTTCGAGTTCGACGGCGAACACGTTCTCTCCTCGAAGGGCGCGCTCGAACTCGACACCATCCCCGAACAGCTGGTCGTTATCGGGGCAGGGTACATCGGTATGGAGCTGTCGACAGCGTACGCGAAACTCGGTACCGACGTGACGGTCGTGGAGATGCTCAACGACGTCCTCCCTGGCTATGAGGACGACGTGGCTCGAATAGTCCGAAAGCGTGCTGAAGCGCTTGGTGTCGAGTTCCACTTCGGCGAGGGAGCAAGCGATTGGGAGCCGCACGGCGAGGGCGTGAAGGTGACGACCGAGACCGAGGCGGGCGAGACGTCGACCTACCTCGGTGACAAGGTGCTCGTCGCCGTCGGGCGCACGCCCGTCACCGACACCCTCGCGCTGGAGAACGTCGGCCTTGAACCCACCGACCGTGGCTTCCTAGAGACCGACGAGTTCGGCGAGACTGCGGTCGAGGGGATCTACGCCGTCGGCGATGTGGCCGGCGAGCCGATGCTCGCGCACAAGGCATCCGCAGAAGGGGAGGTCGTCGCGGAACACATTGCGGGCGAGCCGTCGGCGATGGACTTCCAGGCGGTTCCGGCGGCCGTCTTCACCGACCCCGAGATCGGCACGGTCGGGATGACAGAAGCCGAGGCCGCGGAGGCGGGCTTTACCCCTGTCGTGGGGAAGATGCCGATGAACGCCTCTGGTCGTGCGCTCACGCTCGGCGAGACCGAGGGGTTCGTCCGCGTCGTCGCCGACGAGGAGACAGGGTTCGTTCTCGGCGGCCAGGTTGTCGGTCCAGAAGCGTCCGAACTCATCGCCGAACTCGCACTCGCGGTGGAACTGGGCGCGACGCTCGAGGACGTGGGGAAGACGGTCCACACCCACCCCACGCTCGCCGAGGCGACGATGGAGGCGGTCAAGAACGCACAAGGACACGCCATCCACACGCTGAACCGGTGAAGTCACGGCTTCACCGACTCCGTGGATGCCTCTCCTGGCCTTGGAATCAGTCTCCGGGACGTGCGCTGACACTCCCTGAGACAGCGATCGTCCTCTTAGCGCTTCTGGCCGAGACCGTGCCGCGAACCGCGGCCACGCACCTCTCTAGCCGACTGCTTCACTCGTTCCACTCCCTCAGTCGCCCCTCGAGCGCCTTGTGCGACAAGCGCGCCGCGGCAGATGATATATACGTAACGGCGGCCCCCCACCTGTGACGCAGCCGTCGCGACAACGGGCCAGAGCGGGAGTGTGGCCTACCCATCATCGCCTCGGGGCATGGGCTGCCTGTTCGGTCACGCACACCGACCCGACCGTCCGATACCCTGATACCACGGAGTCGAGTATCCGGGCGCATGAAAGCACTCACGCTGGGGCCGGCGGGGACCTACTCACACCGCGCGACTCGGGCGGTCGCCGACGAGGTAGAGTTCACTGAGTCGGTTGCGGCCATCGTCGAGGGAGTCGCCTCGGGGAAGTACGACCGCGGGGTCGTCCCTATCGAGAACAGCATCGAGGGGAGCGTTACGGAGTCGTTGGACGCGCTCGCAAACCGTGACGTGGCCGTTGTAAAGGAGATCGTCACACCCATTCGGCACGCGCTGCTCGCACAGGAAAAGTCGTTCGAGGTCGTCGCCAGCCACGCGCAGGCGTTAGCACAGTGTCGCGGCTACCTCGACCGCGAGTACCCGGACGCCAAGCTCGAGGCGGTCGCCTCGACAGCGCGCGGCGTGGAGCGCGCTCGCGAGGACTCCGCCGTCGCAGGCATCGGGCACCCGGACAACGCCGGTGAGGGCCTCATCGTACTCGCGGAAGACATCCAGGACCGTACATCGAACGCGACGCGGTTTGTCGTGCTCGCGCCAGCGAGCGAGCGGAGCGAGGCAGGGCGGAAGACCTCTTTCGTCGTCTATCCGAACCAGAACTACCCAGGACTGCTGCTCGAGCTGCTGGAGCCGTTCGCCGAGCGGGATATCAATCTCTCGCGGGTCGAGTCGCGTCCCTCCGGCGAGCGGCTCGGCGACTACGTGTTCCACATCGACGTGGAGGCCGGGCTCTACGAGGATCGCACACAGGGCGCGCTCGGCGTTCTAGAGGAGATCGCCGAGAAAGGCTGGGTACGCGTGCTCGGCTCGTACGACACCGAACACGTGCTGTACTGACTCGCGGAAAGCACTTATCTATCCGACCGCGAGCGCGGGTATGCTCTCCATGGGCGTGGCTGGCCGTGAGCGGCGTTACCACGGTCGCGCTCGCCGGCTGTGCGGGCCGGCGCGAGCGGTCAGCGGAGACGAACACGGCGACACCGATCGGAACTGCAGCGCCCCCGCGCGACCTCGCTGTCGGCGAGTCCGGGCCGCAGGAGACCAAACCGAGTGACGTCCGTGTACAGTCATCTGTCCGGCGCGTGCAGAGTACCGACCAGAACTGTATCATGACCGACGACGCGTGGTACGTCTTCGTAATCGTCGAGACGAGCGAGGACCGTCTCGGTGCGACCGAGTTCCGGCTCCGAACCACGGACGGGGGGTACGAACCCCTTGCGGCCGACGGCGACGACCGCCCCCACGAGGACCGCGAGGCCGGCGAACGAACCGAGATCCGTCGAGGGCATCATGCGCGTGCCCGCGGCGTATTGCAGTTGTGTCTCGTGCCGGCTGGAGTGGGTGGAACTAAGCCCCGGCGCGCAATTTTTGCACCATGGAGACGCTGCTGCTCGACCCCAACGACGTAGCGGAGAACGCCTATCTCCCGGAGGTCATCGTCGCCGTTGAAGAGGCGTTCGCCGCATACCAGCGCGGCGACGTCCAGATGCCCGCGAAGTCGTACATCGACCTCCCGCAGTACGAGGGCGACTTCCGGTCGATGCCCGCTTACATGCGCGCCGACGACTGGGAGGCGGCCGCGATCAAGTGGGTGAACTCTCACCGGAGTAATCCTGAGAAGCACAACCTCCCCACGGTGATCGGGACGGTGATCTACTCCGATCCGGTGACGGCGTTCCCGCTGTCGATCATGGACGGGACAACGCTCACCCGCAAGCGGACTGGGGCTGCAGCCGCCGTCGCCACGGACCACCTGGCCGTCGCTGACGCCGCCTCGCTCGGCATCGTCGGCGCGGGCGTCCAGTCGTACACGCAGCTCGAGGCCATTAGCGAGGTGCGCGAGATCGAGACCGTAGTAGTGGCCGACCGCAACGAGACCGCCATCGAGCGGTTCGTCGACCGCTTCGAGGACGAGTTCGATGTCCGCGGCGGCACTATCGCCGAGGCCGCCGGCTGCGACGTGCTTTCGACCGTGACGCCCGTCGAGGAGCCCATCGTCCCCGCCGACGCCGTCGGCGAACACACCCACGTCAACGCGATGGGCGCGGATGCGCCGGGGAAACACGAACTCACCAACGCGATACTCACGGCGGCTGACATCGTCATCGATGATTACGAACAGTGCACTCACTCGGGAGAGATCAACGTCCCCTGGTCGCAGGGGTTACTTTCCGACGACGACCTCTACGGCGCGCTCGGTGAAGTCGTCACCGACGAGCTGCCGGGTCGGGGCGAGCCAGGCGGGCCGGAGGGGGTGACGGTGTTCGACTCAACCGGATTGGCGATCCAGGATGTGGCCGCGGCCCACGTCGTCTATGAACACGCGGACGGGCGGGACAACGGGACGCCGTTCGCGCTTGTGGACACGCAGCTGTAGGGATCAGCCGCCGTCGCCAGCCTGGCGCCGCAGGAACGCGACGGCGCGCGTCACAAGCACATAAACCGCGATGAGGGGGAACAGCGGCAAGAGTCCGATCAGAAGTAACCCGCCGATGAGCAACCCGACGGCATGCATCTCCCCGTCCGGGCGCCCGACGTACGAGGGCGTGACGGCGTCGACGAAACGAGCGGCAGGACCGGTGGAATCGTGTTGGCTCATGTTCTCCGTAGGTGTGCCGAGAGCATAGCCACAGCGTCAGGGGGCCGACGGATCGATCGTCGGATGGAAAGGTTAAGGGCCAAACGCCGACTCTCCACGGGTAACTGGGGCCTCTATGAGCGAACTCGAACGCGGCTACGACCACACCGAAGTTGAACGGCGCTGGCAGGCGCGGTGGGACGAAGCGGACGCCTACCGAACGCCCGACGAGGTCGAGGACCCGACATACGTGCTTGGGATGTACCCGTACCCGTCCGGGCAGCTCCACATGGGCCACGTCCGCAACTACACCATTACGGACGCGTACGCTCGGTTCCGGCGCATGCAGGGTGACGACGTGCTCCACCCGATGGGATGGGATGCCTTCGGCCTCCCCGCGGAGAACGCCGCCAAGGAGCGCGACTCGAATCCCCGCGACTGGACGTTCGACTGCATCGATACGATGAAGGGACAAATGGAGTCGATGGGGTTCGGTTACGACTGGGAGCGGGAAGTCGCCACCTGCCGCCCGGAGTACTACCAGTGGAACCAGTGGCTATTCCGCGAATTCCACGAAGCTGGGCTGGTGGACCGCCGCGACGCCGAGGTGAATTGGTGTCCCTCCTGCGAGACCGTGCTGGCCGACGAACAGGTCGAGGGCGACGCCGAGCTGTGTTGGCGCTGTGACACTGCCGTCGAACAGCGCGAACTGGCACAGTGGTTCCTCGAGATCACGGCGTACGCCGACGAACTGCTTGACGCCATCGACGACCTGGAAGGCTGGCCCGACTCGGTGCGCGGGATGCAGCGTAACTGGATCGGTCGACAGGAAGGAACACGGCTCCCCTTCGAGATCAGCGACGGACACGGCACTGTCGAGGCGTTCACCACCCGCGCGGACACCGTCTACGGCGCGACGTTCTTCGCGCTGGCGCCGGGCCACGAGATCACCCAGTCGCTGGTCGAGACAGACGAGGCTGTCCACGAGTTCGTCCACGAGGAGGCCGACCCCGACGGCGACGAACCGAAGGGGGTAAAGACGGACTTGACGGCGACGAACCCGGTGACCGGCGAGGAGCTGCCAGTGTACGTTGCCGACTTCGTCCTCGCTGACGTGGGGACGGGCGCGCTGATGGGCGTGCCGGGGCACGACGAGCGCGACCACGCGTTCGCCACGACGCTCGGCATCGATATCAAACCCGTCATCGCCCCGAGCAAGGACGACGTACCGGACGTGCGTGAGGGGGCCTACACCGAGGACGGTGTCGTCATCAACAGCGGCGAGTACAGCGGGCTGTCGTCGGCCGAAGCGCGCGAGCGTATCACGGAAGCCACCAGCGGCGCCGCGTTCCACACGCAGTACCGGCTGCGCGATTGGGGAATCTCGCGACAGCGGTACTGGGGAACACCCATTCCAGTCGTCCACTGCGACGACTGTGGACACGTCCTCGTCCCTGAGGCGGAACTCCCAGTGGAGTTGCCGAAATTCATCAACACAACCGGCAATCCGCTGGACGCGGCGGAGGCATGGAAGCAGACGACCTGCCCGGACTGCGGCGGACCGGCCACACGGGAGACGGACACGATGGACACGTTCGTCGACTCATCGTGGTACTTCCTGCGGTACGTCTCCCCCGACCTCGAGACGGCCCCGTTCGACGTCGACCGGGCCAACGACTGGATGCCGGTCGACCAGTACGTCGGCGGCATCGAACACGCGGTGATGCATCTGCTCTATTCCCGCTTTTTTACGAAAGTGCTGGCCGACGAGCAGGGGCTCACCCACCGCGAGCCGTTCGAAAACCTACTCGCGCAGGGGATGGTTCAACTCGACGGCGAAGCGATGTCAAAGTCGAAAGGTAACACCGTCTCACCACAGCGCATCGTCGAAGAGTACGGCGCCGACACCGCCCGATTGTTCATGTTGCAGGCGGCCCAGCCCGAGCGGGCCTTCGACTGGACCGAAGAGGGCGTCCAGTCTACCCGCGCGTTCCTCGACCGGCTGTACGACGACGTGATCCGGTTCACGGACGGCGCCTACGAGACCAGCGACACGCGGGATGCAACGGCCGCATACGTCGGCGACGAGATCGACGCCGCTGCCGCCATCGCAGCCGCCGAGTACGATGACCTGACGTTCAACGTCGCGGCCCGCGAGGCACAGGACCTCTCGCGCACCCTGCGCGGCTACGTCGAGTATCATGAAACCCCGCACGCTGCTACTGTCGAGCGGGGTCTCTCCGTCGTCCTGCGGCTGCTGGCCCCGGTCGCACCGCACGTCACCGAGGAGCTCTGGGAGCGGCTGGACCGCGATGAACTGCTCGTCGATGCCGCCTGGCCCGAGCCCGAGAGCGACACGACAGACGCCGCGGCGCGCCGCCGGCTGGTCGAGAACACCCGCGAGGACGTCCGCGACATCGTGGACGTGGCCGGCATCGACGAGCCCGAACGCATCGATGTGGCCGTCACGCCCACGTGGAAACACCGGGCACTCGAGGTGGCAATCGAGTCCGATGCGGACAACGTCATCTCCGAAATCATGGAGATCGACGAGATCCGCACACAAGGTGACGCCGCCGCGAGCTACGGGCAAGACCTCCAGGCGAACCGCGAGGCGCTAACGCGGGCGCTCCCGCCCGGGCAGGAGTACGAGGCGCTGGAGCGGGCCGCTTGGCTGCTTGAGCGGGAGTTCGACGCCGAAGTACGTGTACTGACTGCCGAAGAGGCCGAGGCGCTGGCGGAGAAGGCCGAACCCGGGCGACCGGCCATCGAGATCCACGAGCAAGACTGAGCTCTCATCCACACGACGAACTTGGCGATGACCGGTTACGAAGGTGGGCGGACGCCGTCCACGCAGTATTCGAAGGAGTGGTGAAACGCGTCGATAGGTTAAGAGAGCACCGCGGCGCCGTGTTCTTCGTCAAACCCGTGCGAATATTAATATAACAAACAGGCGGAACATCGGTAAATGCTGAACGTGTCGAACGAGGAAATCCGCGAGGGGAACCTCCTCCGGGCACTCCTCGTACTCGCGGTGCCGCTGCTCGCACAAAACGCGGTCCAGATCGTTCAGCAGATCATCGACATCGTGTTTCTCGGCCGGTTCAGCGACGATGCGGTCGCCGCGGTCGGGCTGGCGACGCCGCTCGTCGGACTGCTGTTCGTTGTGACGTTCACTTCTTTCGTTGGTGCACAGGTTGTCGTCTCGCGGCGCGTTGGAGCCGAGGACACGACTGGGGCGCGGCGAGCGCTGTTCACCGGGCTCGGACTCGCGCTCGGACTCGGGGGAGCGGTCGGGGCCATCGGCTACCTGTCGGCAGGGTCTGCGCTCGATCTCCTCACCGCCGTCCGTCCGGACGCCCAAGGCGCGTTCGTCGACCTCGCGGCCCAGTACGTCGGTGTGCTCGCACTTGGGCTGCCGGTGCTCGCGTTCACTGACACCCTCGAGAACGGCGGGTTCGTCGCATGGGGCGACTCCCGGGCGGCGCTGTGGATGAACCTCGTCGCCTTAGGGACAAACGTGGCCCTTGACGCGCTCCTCATCTTCGGACTGGGGCCGTTCCCACGGCTCGGCGTACAGGGGGCCGCACTCGCGACCGTTCTCGGGTCAGTCGCCGGCGGGATCGTCGGGTTGACGTTGGTCGCCCGAGGGCGCAACGGCGGAATGCTCACCCAAGCGGCCGCCACCTTCGATCGCGAGGCGCTTCGCGGGATGCTCGACGTTGGCGGACCGGTCGGGGCACAACAGGGGATCAGACAGCTACTCCGGGTCCCGATTTTCGTACTCGTCTTCGTCGCCGGCGGAGGGGCGGGACTGGCGGCGTACATCATCGGTGCGCGGGTGGCAACAGTTGCCTTCGTTCCGCCACAGAGCCTTCAGCAGGCGGCCCAGAGCGTAATTGGCCAGAACCTCGGGGCGGGTAACGCCGGGCGCGCCCGTCAGACGACCTGGCTCGGCGTCGCCGTCGCCGTCAGCGGGCTAACGTTGATCGGCACCGCGCAGTGGCTCGTTCCGGAGGCGTTGGCGCGGGCGTTCGTACCGACCCTGTCGGGTGACGGACTCGCGCTCACCGTAGAGTATCTTACCGTGCTTGCGTACGGCTATCCCGCGCTCGGGGCGATCTACACGGTCGAGGCAGGGTTCAACGCGGCTGGTCGCTCGCGGGTGAGCTTCCTCTCGACGCTGCTACAGTACGGCGGCGTTCGGCTTCCCGTCGCCGCCGTCGGAGTGGTCTACCTATCGATCGGCGTCTCCGCGGTGTTCTGGGCCGTGACGGTATCGAATCTCCTCGCCGCGCTGTGGCTGGTCGGATACTACCGCTACTCGGTGAGAGCGGGAATGATGCGCGATGCGGCCGAACCGGTTGACGGTGCCGACGCAGAGTCGAGGGCGGCAGCGTGACGGCTCGGAACGACAATCCCTTTGTTTGGGCCGACCACTGACACTAACAGTGGCATCGGGGACCTACAGCGTTGCGGAGATCGTGCCGGAGTTCGCCGACGCGTTCGGCTTCGAGGAGTTCAATCGGATGCAGTCGGCCGCACTGCCGGCAATCCTTGAGCGCGACGACAACGTCGTCGTGAGCGCGCCAACGGCCAGCGGCAAGACTGCGCTCGCGGAACTCGCCATCTGTAGGACGCTTCAGGCGGGCGGGACCGCTCTCTTTCTCGCCCCGTTGCGCGCGCTCACCAACGAGAAGGAAGCTGAGTGGGACCGCTTCGAGGCACTCGGCTACTCCGTCTACGTCGTCACCGGCGAGCGCGATCTTCATCCCCGGCGCGCCGAACGAGCCGACATCCTCGTGATGACGCCGGAGAAAGCCGACTCGGCGACCCGGAAGCACGACACCGCTCGTTACTCGTTTATTACCGACGTGGACTGCTGTGTCATCGACGAGGTCCACCTGCTCGACTCCGAGAGGCGGGGGGCCGTCCTGGAGGTGACTGTCTCGCGACTTCGCCGGCTCTGTGCGCCCCGGGTCGTCGCGCTGTCGGCGACGATGCCGAACGTCGAGGACGTGGCAGAATGGCTCGACGCGCCCGATGCTTGTACCTTTCAGTTCGGCGATGATTACCGCCCAGTCCCCCTGCATGCGGGCGTTGAGACGTACGCCACGGGGGAGAACGCCTTTCAGGACAAGTATCGGCGGCTGTATCGCGCGCTTGATCTCGCACAACCGCACATCACTGACGGCGGCCAGGCGCTCGTGTTCGTCTCCTCGCGCCAGGACACCGT
>CAYZJQ010000055.1:12726-17370 GCA_964478805.1 uncultured Halobacteriales archaeon
CGTTCGTGCGGCAGAGAAGGCCCGCGACGTGCTCGCCGAGCGTGACGTGACGATGGGTGCGCGCGGCGACTACGACTTCCACGTTGACGCCGAGACGCTGCGCAACGACACGCTCCGGCAGTCCGTCGTTGACGGCGTCGCCTTCCACCACGCCGGGCTCTCCCGCGATGACAAGAACGCCGTTGAGGAGTGGTTCAAACAGGGGAAAGTGCAGTTGCTCTTTTCGACCTCGACGCTCGCATGGGGCGTGAACCTCCCGGCACGGTGTGTTGTCATCCGGGACACAAAGCTCCATGACCCTCTCAAGGGTGAAGTGGATATGAGCCCGCTTGACGTGCTCCAGATGCTTGGCCGGGCAGGGCGCCCGGGCTACGACGACGCGGGCTATGCATACGTCGTCTGCGAAGGGCGCGACGCCGACCGCTACCGCACGCTTCTCCGAGAGGGCAAAGAGATCGAGTCCCGGCTCGCTGGCGAGCTCGATGCCCACCTCAACGCCGAAATCGCGCTCGGGACCATCTCCGACTTGGATGACGTGATGACGTGGCTGGAGACGACCTTCTACTACGTGCGCGCACAGTCCGCGCCTGACGAGTACCGATTCGGCGGGAAGCTCCGTGAGCGCGTCCGCGAGACGCTTCAGACCCTCGTCGAGGGCGGATTCGTCGAGACCGATGCGGAGCTGCGCGTCGAGGGGACGCCGCTTGGCCGGCTCGCCTCGAAGTTCTATCTTCGGCTCACGACCGCGGAGGCGTTTAAATCGCTGGCAGACGATGTAGATGAAGAAGACGGCGACCTCACGACGGCCGCGGTGTTGCGGACCGTCGCTGACGCGGCCGAGTTCGACAGCGTGAGCGCACGCCGTGACGAGCGAGACGCCGTCCGCGCCGTGCTCGGGAGTGATGGCAGCGATATGGAGCCGGGCAACCGGAAGGTGCTCGCCATCCTGCAGGCATCAATGGATGCCCGGACACCCGGCGAACTGCAATCGGACGCGTGGGTCATCAGACAGAACGCGCTACGGATGGTCGCGGCGTTGCGGGAGTTCTTAGAGCGATTCGCCGGCCCTCGAGCGGCGAACGTCGCCCGCCGCGTTGAGGCGCGCGTCGAGAACGGGATCTCCGCCGAGGCGGTGGGGCTCACCGCCATCGACGGCGTTGGGAAGGGTCGCGCGCGGAAGCTCGCCGGGGCGGGGCTGACGACGCCGGCCGACGTGGTTGCTGCCGGGGTCGAGGAGCTGGTCGATGCCGGGCTCTCCGAGGGGCTCGCCGAGCGCGTCCTTGCACAGGCCCGCGAACTGCCGGTCGTCGATGTCGAGTGGGGTGGGTTCCCTGAGACCGTCGAACGTGGCACGAGCAAGATGTATGACGTGACGGTCCGGAATGGAGGCGGTGGCGCGCGCGCCGAGGTCCGGGTAACGGTCAACGGTGTCGAGATGTCAACCGAACGGAGCTATCTCGGAACGGTGACGCTCCCAGTTGGCGTGTTCGGCGGCGACCCTGACGAACTGGAGTTCGAGATCGAGGTAGCGTTCGCCAACCTCCCGCTTGCGCCGACGAGCGAGACCCGGACGGTTCGAGTAGAGTAGCCGGCTGCGAGGCTTTTTGTCCGCGCCCGAAGGAGGGCGCGTATGGACCAAATCGCGTTCGGGACAGACGGGTGGCGCGCTACGCTGGACACGTTCACCGACGAGCGCGTCCGGATCGTGGGACAGGCGGTCGCCGACTATCTCCGCGCGGAGGGGCACACGGGCGAAACGGTGGCCATCGGCTACGACGCCCGCGAGAGTTCGCCCGGGTTCGCCGAGTCGCTAGCCGAGGTGTTGACGGCGAACGGCTTCGACTGCTTGTTCCCCGAGCGGGACACCCCAACGCCGGTCGTCGCATGGACCGTCCGGGAGCGGGAGCTCGCGGGCGCGCTGATGATCACGGCGAGCCACAACCCGCCGGAGTACAACGGCGTGAAATTCATCCCCAAGACGGGCGCACCCGCACTCCCCGAGGCCACGGAGCGTGTGGAGGCGAACCTCCGTGAGCCCGACCCGCTTCCCGAGGCCGACCACGGCACGGTGTATAGAGAGGATCTCGTTGTCGACTACACCGACCACGTGCATGGGCTCGTGGAGCAAGACCTCTCCGGGCTAACGGTCGCGTACGACGCGATGCACGGCTCGGGGCGCGGGGTCACCGATACCCTGTTGGAGGCCGCCGGCGCCGATGTGGTGCGGCTCCGCTGTGAGGAGGACCCGACTTTCGGCGGCACGTCGCCAGAGCCGACCGGTGAACGGCTCGGTGCGCTCGTCGCGACCGTCGAGTCGGGCGAGGCCGACCTCGGCGTCGCGAACGACGGCGATGCCGACCGTATCGGCGTTGTTACTCCCGACCGGGGCTACCTCGACCCGAACCGCTACTTCGCGGCGCTGTACGATTACCTACTTGAATCACACGCCGGCGACGCGGTTCGTACCGTCTCAACGACGTTCTTGATCGATCGGGTTGCGGCGGCACACGGGGAGGCCGCCCACGAGACGGCGGTCGGGTTCAAGTGGGTCGCCGAGGCGATGGTCGAAAACGATGCCGTAGTGGGCGGCGAGGAGTCGGGCGGCTTCGGGCTGCGGCGACACCTCCCCAACAAGGATGGGGTGGCGTTCGCAGCCATCACCGCTGCCGCGGAAGCGCGCGAGCCGTTCGACGATCGGGTGGACCGCGTACTCGCTGAGCACGGCGAAGTCATGCAGGACCGCGTCAGCGTCGACTGCCCAGACAACCGAAAGGCACCCGCGCTCGAGGCTCTCGAAGCCGAGATTCCCGAGTCGGTGGCCGGGGTCGCGGTTGACCGTGTCGCGACCATCGATGGGTTCAAACTGCTGCTCGCGGACGGCTCGTGGCTGCTTGTGCGGCCGAGTGGGACGGAACCAAAGCTGCGGGTGTACGCGGAAGCGAACTCCCGAGAGCGCGTCGACGCGCTCCTTGATCACGGGTGCAACCTCGTCAGCGCGGTCGTTTAGCCCTGGGCGCTCGCGGCCGTCCGCTTCTCGCCGCGGTAGCGACCGTCGCCGATTGGCTCGATACTGAACTCAAGTCGATCGTAGAACGGGCGGACACGCTCGTCGAACTCCGCAGTGACGGGGTCCCACCGGGTCTCCGCCTCGCGGACTAAGGCCGTCCCGATGCCCTGTCCCCGGCGCCGCGGGCGGACGGCGATAGCGTGGACCTCGCCGGGGTCGCCGATACCGTCGGCTTCGACAGCGGCAGCGCCGAGCACCCGGCCGTCCTCGACGGCGACCAGCAGTTCGCAGGCGAGCAAGTTCCGTACGTCGAGCATTGCGACGTCGAAGATTGAGCGGACTGTGAGGCGCTCCTCGGGTCGTGCCTCACGAACATTCATACACAATTCAGGCGCGCAGGGGTTAAAAACCTCGGCGCACGCGGCGCGGCGTTCCGCTATCCGCCGCTGCGGGGAGAGCGAGAGTCGCCGCCCTTCACGAGCCGGAGCACACGCACCGCATCGGCGTCGACCGGCGCGTCCGCCGGAACGGGCGTGCCGTTGACGAGGACGGTCGCCTCGTGGCGCGAGAAGCCCAGCGCACGGAGCAGATCGCCGTAGTCGGCGTCGGCGTCGAGGTCGACCTCGCGAGCGTCCCCGCCGACCACCTCGCAGGTGACGCGCATACACGGGCCTGGCGGGCGAGCCTCAAGAACCGCGCGCTTCGCCCCGGTCTCGGGGGGTTTATCCACGGCGAAGGCGACCCCTCGAACATGAGCGAGGCCGCCGACGAGGAGACGAAGGAAGCCGCCGACGAGGACGGCGGGGCCGCCAGCACGCGGGGGCGGGAGGTCTGGATCGAGAAGTACCGCCCTCAGTCGCTCGCGGACGTGAAGGGTCACGAGCAGATCACGGAGCGGCTGGCGAGCTACATCGAGCGGAACGACCTGCCGCACCTTTTGTTTGCAGGCCCGGCTGGAACGGGAAAAACCACCTCCGCGGTCGCCATCGCGAAGGAGTTGTACGGCGACGAGTGGCGCGAGAACTTCCTTGAGCTGAACGCCTCCGACCAACGCGGTATCGATGTCGTCCGGGATCGCATCAAGAACTTCGCGCGGTCGTCATTCGGCGGGTTCGACTACCGCGTCATCTTCCTCGACGAGGCGGACGCGCTGTGCGTCCCACCGGGAACCGAAGTCGTCACTGGCTATCCGTCGTCGCCGGAGGTGAAGCCGATAGAGCAGGTGGCTGAAGATGGGGAACCGATTCCGTCCGTCGATTTCGAGACGAACGAGGTACAACCAGACGAGGGTAAGCTCGTGGACTCCGGCGTTGCTGATTTCTTCGACCTCGAGTTGGGAGACGGGAGAACGATTCTCGCGAGTCTCACGCACCCATTTTTCCTCGTTGGAGAGGACGGAAAGCTCGTCGAGAAGGAGCTACGAGAACTGAATCCGGGTGATGAGATCGCGGATTTCAAAAACGACATCGGCGTCTCCCGGTGCGAGATCTGCGACGAGTGGACGACGGGACGGTCCTGCTCTCTCGACTGCAAAACCATGCGTGACCCAGAGGTGGCACAGAAGGTTTCGGAGGCGTTGAACGGACACGAACCGACGGGAGGAGAGAACGTACGGCACAGCGACGAACTCGGGCATC
>CAYZJQ010000056.1:0-12324 GCA_964478805.1 uncultured Halobacteriales archaeon
ACCTGGTGTTCATCGTCGCGCCGACGACCGGGACGGAGCGGCTGGACCGACTGGTCTCGCTGTCGTCCGGCTACGTCTACGTCCAGGCACGGCTCGGCGTCACCGGAGCCCGTGAGGACGTGAGCGACCAGACGACGGCGAGCCTTGAGCGGTTGGCCGACTACGACGTGCCGAAGGCCGTCGGTTTCGGCATCAAGTCGGGCGAACAGGCGCGGGAGGTAGTCGCGGGCGGGGCCGACGGCGTCATCGTGGGCTCCGCGCTGGTCGACATCGTCGCTGAGGGCCACGAGGCGGACGCCCCGGTCGCAGAGACCGCTGATCGGCTGGAGGCGCTGTGTCGGGAACTGAAGGAGGGCGCACTCGCCGGGGCGCGAGACCGGCCGACACCGGAACGAACTTGAACCGCTCTGCCACACTGTACCACAACATGGACACGGGCGTCGCTGCACGACTGGACCGCATCGGCACAGGAGGGCGCCATCTCATCGTTCCGATGGATCACGGCATCACCATGGGGGCGGTCAAAGGGCTAAAAGACATCGAGGCGACCATCGACGGCGTCACCCGCGGCGGAGCCGACGCCGTGCTCACCCAGAAGGGGATTGCCCCGCGCGTTCACGACAACAAGAATGGGAAGGGATATATCGTCCATCTCAACGCCTCGACGACGATTGGCCCCGACGAGAACGACAAGCGGATGACCGGCACTGTCGAGGCGGCCGTCCGTGCGGGTGCCGACGCGGTCTCCTTGCATGTTAACGTCGGCTCCGACCACGAACCACGCCAGCTTGAAGACCTCGCCCGGGTGGTTGACGAGGCCGCAACGCTCGGGGTACCGGTGCTTGCGATGGCGTACGCCCGCGGGCCGGGGGTGGACAGTTCAGACCCGGAGGCGCTCGGCCACGCGGTTCGGTTCGCGGAGGAACTCGGCGCGGACGTAGTGAAAACCGGCTACTCCGGCGACGCCGCAAGCTTCGAACACGTCGTTGAGTCGACCCGGCTCCCGGTGGTCATCGCGGGTGGCGCGAAGGGAACCGACCGCGAGACCGTCGAGGCCGTCCGGGGCGTGATAGACGCTGGCGGGGCCGGCGTCTCGATGGGACGGTCGATCTTCCAGCACGACGATCCCGAGGCGATCACGACTGCCGTCAGCGCCGTGGTCCACGACGACGCGGCGGCAGAGGAAGCACTCACCCGCGCGGGCCTGGCCGTAGAAGCCTGACCCCAGCCAGCTACAGCGTCCGCGCCAGTTCCGTCAGTGTCTCGAAGGTATAGTCCGGCGTGTACTCGTCGGGCCGGCGGCCGCGGTCGGAGGCGCGCGGAAACCACGCCGCGTGCCAGCCCGCCCGCTTTGCGCCGGCTACGTCATGGTGTAGTGAGTTGCCGACGTACAGTGTCTCCGTGGGCGCAGTGTTCAGGTCGGTGAGGGCGCGGTCGAACGGCTCCTGGGCCGGCTTGGGCGGCGTCTGCTCGCCCGCGTACACGAGCGTGTCGAACGCCCCCGAGAGGTCGAGTGCTCGGAGCTTGGTCTCTTGGATCTCCCGACCGCCGTTGGTGATCAGACCGACGGGCCCGTGTTCGCGGGCGCGCTCAAGTGCCGCAGCCGCACCAGGACGGAAAGAGACGGCGGTGTGGTCGGTCGCCGCCTCGTAGGTTCGCGCGAGCGTCTCGGCCGATTCTATCGGCCCGTCGTAGCGGTCGGCAGCTTCCCTGAACAGGTACGTGAGGAACTGGTGGTCGCTGTCGGCGGCAGGGGTGTCCGAGGCAACGGCCCACAGTTCGTCGGGCGAGCAGAACGGGCCGATACCCGCCCGTCGGAAGGCCGTCTCGAGTACCTCCTCGGGCTCTTGGTCGTACTGGATGAGCGTATCGTCGAGGTCGAAACAGATCGCAGAGATGGGAAGACTCATTGGCACTTATAAACCGGTGCCGCCGCATAAGGGTTCGGACGCCGGGCGACGCTGTGACGCCGCCTCGGGCGGCTCCGTGGGCTGTGGCTTTCGCCACGTTCAATACCGGACCTGCCGACCCACGGATATGACACGCTCCGTCTGGCTGAAGGCCGACGACGAGGTCGGCGACTGGGACGCTCGACGCGCCCGCATCACCGCGGGGCTGGAGGCGGGCGTCGACGTCGTACTTGTCGACGAGCGGGACGTCGACCGCGTCCGCGAACTCGGGCAGGTCACCGTTGCCGCGTTCACCGGCGACGACGTCCACGTGATGGACGCCGACGATGAGGGAGGCGAGCCGGATATCCGCGTTGTCGGCAAAGGCGGTGAGGGTGACGCGACCGTCGAACTCCCCTCGGACTTGTCGGGCAGCGCAGACCTGACGACGCTTCGACGCGATGGCGCGGACGCTGCGTACATCCGTATCCTGAGCGAGGATTACGAGACGTTCGCACAGGAGGCGGCGACCGAGGCCGACTACACGCTCGTCGCCGGCGAGGACTGGAAGATCATCCCGCTGGAGAACCTCATCGCGCGCATCGGTGAGGAGACGGAACTCGTCGCGGGGGTCCGGACTGCCGCAGAAGCGCGGACGGCCTTCGAGACGCTCGAACTGGGTGCCGATGCGGTCCTGCTCGATACCGACGACCCGGGTGTGATCCGCGACACCGTGGAGGTGCGCGACGAGGCCGACCGCGAGCAGCTTTCGATGCAGTACGCGACCGTGACGGCCGTCGAGGAGGTCGGCAGCGCCGACCGGGTCTGCGTCGACACCGGGACGATGATGGACGACGACGAGGGGATGCTCGTCGGATCGATGTCACGGGGCCTCTTTTTCGTGCATGCCGAAACCGCGGAGTCACCATACGTCGCCTCACGCCCATTCCGGGTGAACGCTGGGGCAGTCCACGCGTACGTCCGGACACCGGGCGGCGGGACGAAGTACCTCGCCGAGCTGAAGTCGGGCGATGAGGTCCAGGTGGTCGCGACGGACGGCTCGACACGGAAGGCCATCGTTGGCCGGTCGAAAATCGAGAAACGCCCGATGTTCCGCGTCGAGGCCGAGACCGAGGACGGCGATCGCATCGAGACGTTGCTCCAGAACGCCGAGACGATCAAGATCGCCACGGAGGCAGGACGGACGGCCATCACGGACCTCATGGCGGGCGACGAGGTGCTTTTGTACTACGAGGATACCGCCCGCCACTTCGGCGAGGCAGTCGAGGAGTCGATTATCGAGAAGTAGATTCCTCGGGCCGCTCCCATTCGAGTTCTGTCGTGCACCACGGACAGAAGTCGAGGTCCTCGTCGAGTGCCTTCCCACAGGCCGGACAAGTCGGACCTTCGACCTCCCCTCGACCGCGGTGCTCGCCGAGTCGGTAGGCGTCCACCATCGCGAACGCCGTTACCGCCGCGAGCAGCAGCGAGGGTAACAGGTCGAGGCCCCCAACCGCCGCGAACAGCTGCGACGCCGTCGTGAGGAGGCCATCGACGGTCAGCGCTGCGTTGGGCAGGTCGACGAGCACAACGACAGCGACGAGCCAGACGAGAAACCACGACACCGCGCGGGTCCACGCCCGGAGGTAGACGTGTCCCAGCCCCGGCTGGAGAAACGAGAGCATCGCCGCGACCCACGGTCTGTGATCCACGCCCCGAATCCTGCAGGGCGCCGGTCATAAATCCCGTCCTCGCGAGCCGCACCCGTCCGTTCACCCATCCCGCCGGCCAAGCGTTCTTTGTGCACCCTCCTCCAACGTGGGTCGATGCGTCGGCTCCCGCTCCTCGCAGTCGTGGTCTGTCTGCTCGCCGCCGGGTGTGGGAGTGCCCCGGGCACGCCGGCACCGGATACAGAGACGGTGACGCCGGCACCGCTACCGGAGACGCCGACCGCCACTCCGCCGTTGACGGCCGAGCAGGCGACGACCCTCCGACCGACCTGCGAGCGGGGACCGCGGCGGGTTATCGAGATCTCCGTGGTGGCGCTGCAGGCGGCGAACGAGTCGGCCGGAATCGCGACGCTGTGGGCGTTTACCGCGCCCACGCAGCGGTCGTTGTACGGCTCCTTCGACGACTTTGCGGGCGCGACGCGGCGCGCCAACGGCGAGCTCACGAACGCGACGGCGTTGTCGTTCGGGCGCTTCACCCGGTTCGGCGACGGCGCACTCCAGGTCGTCACTGCGACCCGGCCGGACGGCGAGCAGGTCGGCTTCGACGTAGTGGTCGAGCGTCAGCGCGGCGGCCAGTACGACGGCTGTTGGATGACGACGCTCGTCTCGCGGCACCGCGACCGGCAGGCCGGGCCGCCGCGCGACGGGTAACGCGGGTCGCTCCAGAAGGTTCTTGCGCGGGCCTCCGCTACCGACGCCAATGACCGGCGTCGAAGTGAGCGTCGTGCTCCCGGCCTACAACGAGGAGGCCACCATCGAGCACACCGTCGAGACGACGCTCGAGACGCTGGGCGCCTTCTGTGACTCCTTCGAGGTGATCGTCGCCGAGGACGGCTGTGACGACCGGACGCCAGCGATTGCCGACCGGCTCGCCACCGAGGACGACCGCGTGCGTCACGTCCACGCCGAGGAGCGGCTCGGTCGGGGCGGTGCGCTCGAGCGCGCCTTTCGGGCCAGCGACGGGGACGTCCTCGTCTACTTCGACACTGACCTCGCGACTGATATGACCCACCTCAAAGAGCTGGTTGATGCAATCCGCACGGAAGGGTACGACGTGGCGACCGGCTCCCGGCGGATGCCGGGCAACAAGCAGAGCCGTGAGCCCGAACGCGGCGTCGCATCGACCGGGTACAACACCCTGGTCCGGTTGTTGCTCCGCTCCAACTTGTACGATCATCAGTGTGGGTTCAAAGCCTTCGACCGGGCGACGCTGTTCGCCTTGCTCGACGACGTCGAGGATGATCATTGGTTTTGGGACACCGAGGTGCTCGTTCGCGCACAGCGGGAGGGCTACCGAGTGAAGGAGTTCCCCGTTCAATGGACGCCGAAGGGAGACACGAAGGTCGATCTGGTACGTGACGTGTTCGGCATGGGGACCCAGATTCTCCGTGTTTGGTGGGAGTTTTCCATCCAACCGCGTGCAACCCGGCGGGCGGGCCTTGCCGCTGGGTCGCTGCTCGTCGTCGTCGCGCTCGCGCTGATGACAGTGTACCTCGATCCCGCAGCCGTTCTCGACGCCATCACTGGCGCCGATCCGACCCTCGTCGGCATCTCCGCCGTCGTGTACGGGCTCTCGTGGCCGCTCCGCGGGCAGCGGTACCGTGATATCCTCGCCGAGCTGGGGTACGACGGTGACCTCGCGTTCCTCACCGGCGCAGTCTTCATCTCCCAGACCGGGAACCTCGTCTTTCCGGCACGGCTCGGCGACGGGGTTCGCGCCTACGTCGTGAAGGCGCGCCGGGGGGTCCCGTACCCGAGCGGCTTCGCGTCACTGGCGGTCGAACGGGTGTTCGACCTGCTCGCCATCACGGTGCTCGCGGGGAGTGTACTCGTAGGGTTGGTGGCGACCGGAGGAGCTGACGGGCTGGCGGCGGCTATCGCCGCCGATGTCGGCACCGTCAGGATCGGCGGCGAGACGATCGCCCCAGGGGAGGCGGCCCGGACGGCGTTGCGGGTCGCAGCCGGCGTAGGCGTCATCGCCGTCGTTGCCGTCGCCGTTATCCTCGCCAGCGCGCGTCGCGATACCGACCTCGTTGGGCGGGCGGTGCGCGCTATCAGCGACGACTCCTACGCGACCTACGTCAGCGGGATTATTGAGCGGTTCGTCGGCGATATCCAGGCGATCGCTGGGGACCGCGCCGCCTTCATGCGCGTCGGGGTCGCCAGTCTGGCAGTCTGGGCGGTCGACGTGGCGACGGCCGTTGCCGTCGTTGCGGCGTTCGGCTTCGCGCTCACGCCGTATCTCGTTGCCGTGTTGTTCTTCGCCGTCAGCGTCGGCAACCTCGCGAAGGTCGTCCCCTTATCGCCAGGCGGCCTCGGCCTCTATGAGGGGGCATTCACGCTCATCGTCGTCGGGCTCACCGCGGTCCCCGGCCTCACCGCGGCGGTTGCGCTGGCCGTCGCCGTCGTCGACCACGCGGTGAAAAACGTCGTGACCGTCGCGGGCGGCGTGGCCGCGACACTGCTGTTCAACGTCTCGCTCACCGAAGCCGTCGAGGGTGCAAGCGAGGCGGACCCGGATGAGGAGTCGGCACCCGTCGCGGGCGAGAGCGGGTCGCGGTAGCGGCAGCCGTCAGTAGTGATCGGTCGCGAACGGGCCGAGTGCCCCCGCGACCGCGGCTCGGAGCGCGCCCGCGCGGTTGAGACTGCCACCAGTGAGCGCACCCGCAGCGCCCTGGTTGCGTGCCACGTCGGCCTCCCCAAGGACGTCGTCCATCACGGGACCGAGCTCCTCACCGGCATCAACCCTGGCCGCGATCCGGTTGGGCAGGCGCAGCGACGGCCCGCCCCCGCGGCCCCACCGGGTCCCATCGGTTGCTGCGGCCCACATCACCAGCCACAGGCCGTCGAGGTCCGGCAGCCGCGCGACCCCACCCTCGAGACCCACCCCCAGGTCGTACCCCTTAAGCGCGCGTTCGGCCCGTGTCTCGGCGCCGGCGACCGTCTCTGCGAGGCCGTACGGCTGGTCCGCAACGCCTGATTCGACTGGCACCGAGGAGACAGTCGCGGTCGGCAGCGCGCGGTCGACGGCCTCTACTTTCACCGGATTCCTGCTTCCGACGGCAACGCGCATACTGCCTCTGACAGGGCGTCTGGCTTGGTTCCTGCGGCTGGGGCCTGCCCCCGTAAGGATGGGTGGCCGACGAGACCGACACATCACAGCTGCCACCGGCTTGCGACACGGTGGCACCCGTCTTGTCGACCGTCACCGTTTTACGACGTTTCTACGAACGAGGCTTAACCGATACTGCACCGGGGTTTCTGTGACCCAACCCGGTAGCAGGTCGCATCCAACCCATGAGCGACCACCTTCGCACACGATCGGCGGATGAGGAAGAACAGGAGCGAGAACGAACCGAGGGCTGTCCCGAGTGCGGCGGCTCCGTCTCCACCAGCGGAGACCACGAGACGGTCTGTGAGGAGTGTGGCCTCGTCATCGAGGAAGACACCATTGACCGCGGGCCGGAGTGGCGCGCGTTCGACTCCGCCGAGAAAGACGAGAAGTCCCGGGTCGGTGCCCCGACGACGAACATGATGCATGACAAAGGCCTGTCGACCAATATCGACTGGCGCGATCAAGACGCCTACGGCAACTCCCTCTCTTCGACCCAGCGCCAGAAGATGCAGCGGCTCCGGAAGTGGAACGAGCGGTTCCGGACCCGTGACTCCAAAGAGCGCAATCTCAAACAGGCGCTCGGCGAAATCGACCGGATGGCCTCAGCAGTGGGGCTGCCGGAAAACGTCCGCGAGACCGCCTCGGTCATCTACCGGCGCGCGCTCGATGAGAACCTTCTGCCTGGCCGCTCCATCGAGGGCGTGTCCACCTCGGCCGTCTACGCCGCGGCCCGGCAGGCGGGCGTCCCCCGGAGTCTCGACGAGATCGCCGAGGTTTCCCGGGTCGAGAAAGACGAGATCGCCCGCACCTACCGGTACGTGGTGCGGGAACTCGGCCTCGAGGTCGCCCCCGCCGACCCCGAGAGCTACGTCCCCCGGTTCGCCTCCGACCTCGACCTCTCCGACGAAGCCGAAAACCGCGCGCGGAAGCTGCTCGCGAACGCCAAAGAGCAGGGCATCCACTCCGGGAAGTCGCCGGTTGGGCTCGCCGCAGCCGCGGTCTACGCCGCCTCACTGCTGTGCAACGAGAAGACGACTCAGGCCGCCGTCAGCGAGGTGGCCGACATCTCCGAGGTCACCATCCGCAATCGCTATCACGAACTGCTCGAAGCCGAACAGGGCCTCCCGATGGCCTGACCGCACGCGCGAGTGGGACTCCGTCTCGTTTCCGTCCCGGCCCTGCCGGAAGGTTCACGTGAGCGGGGCCGGTGCGTTCCGATATGGCTGCCGGACAGGGGCGCGAGCGCGACGGCATCGTGGACGGCGTCAAAGTTGATATGGTCGCCCTCCACGAGTCGTGGATGCAGCTGCTCTTTCCGCGCCAGCGGGGTCGTGCTCATTCCGTGCTCGGCAAGTGGCAGCCGAGCTCCACGCTCGACGTGGTAAAATACCGCGTCTGGAGCGCGCTTGGCGTGCCGCTCATCGCGCTGTTGTACCCGCTTGCACTGCTCGGGTTCGCGACCCGGTTTTACACTCGACGCATCGATAGCGGGGCGACGAGGCTGGGCGCGCTCGGCGTGGTCCTGCTCGCGCTCGTCGTCTGGGGCGCGCTGACCGTCGCTGCCAGAGTCCGATTTGGAGCCACGGCAGAGGGGTTCTATGCCGTCGCCGCTGCTTCCGTGACGGCCGTCGCTGCGAGCCTGCTCGCGTACGGTTTTCTCCGGCTCGACGGCCGCCCCATCACGGTCCTTCTGGCCTACCCGTTCGCGATGACGGCTATCTTTCTGCCGCCGGTCGTCGCGGCGCTGTACTCCCCGACCGTTGCGGA
This sequence comes from uncultured Halobacteriales archaeon, assembly GCA_964478805.1. Lineage (GTDB taxonomy): Archaea > Halobacteriota > Halobacteria > Halobacteriales > Haloarculaceae > Halosegnis. Next base: position 8,502 of record CAYZJQ010000056.1, read on the forward strand.
CGCCGTCCTGCCACGGAGTCTCGACCTCGCGGTGTGGTTCCTCGATAACATCGCCCCCGCCTCGCTGGCGGCGTTTCTCCGCTCGACGTACGAGCTGGAGGGTGTCGCCTACGTCATTATGTGGTTCGCGGTCGCCGTTCCGGTCGGGTGGCTGTTGGGGATCGTCGTCTCGCTGGCCGACGTGGTTCGCCCGAAAGACGACGACGAGTGACAGGCGCTCGTCACTGGTCGCCGTCCGAAAGCGGCGACTTCGCGCCCTCGGGCACATCCTCCGGGAGTGCGACGAGATTCCCGTGTCCGACGTCGATCCGGGTCACCGCGCCGGCGTCTTCCATGTCCGAAAGGACGCGGCTCACCGTCGCCTTCGACCAGTCGGCGGCTTCGACCATCTCGCTTTGCAACATCCGACCGCCGTTCCCCTCAAGAAGGTGTACCACGCGCTCTTCGTTCGTCAGCACCGCTTTGTCCGCGGGCGCGGCCGCGTCGGCATCGGTCGCTGCGAGCCCCACCCGGTCGGCGAGCCGACGCCCCCACGCCCCGGCCTCGTCGACGGTCACCAGAAGGGCCACCGCACCCGCGAGGAGGCCGACCACAACGAGAGCGACCACGACGGGCCCGCGGACGGCATCGAGGACCGTCGCAAGCGGACCCGGCGACCCGACCGTTGGCTCGGTGGGGTCGGTGCCACGTTCGACCTCGAGCCCGTCGTTAAGCCCGTCGCTGTCCGTGTCGGCAGCCCGCGGGTCGGTATTATAGACCCTGAGTTCGGTCTCGTCGTCGAGGCCGTCCCCATCCGTGTCAGCTGTGGTCGGGTCGGTGCCGCGCGCGACCTCTATATCGTCGTCAAGGCCGTCGCCGTCCGTGTCGGCCATGGTTGGGTCGGTGTTGTAAACCCCGACCTCGGCGCCGTCATTGAGCCCGTCGCTGTCCGTGTCGGCAACGGTCGGGTCGGTGTTGTATTCGCGGAGCTCGGCGCCGTCATTGAGCCCATCGCCGTCCGTGTCGATACGGGTCGCGTTCGTACCGTACGTTGTCAGCTCCGCCCCGTCTTCAAGCCCGTCGCCGTCCGTGTCGGCCGCGTTCGGATTCGTCCCCTGACGAACCTCGACCCCGTCAGCCAAGCCATCGCCGTCGGTGTCAACGGCTGTAGGGTCAGTCCGGTAGCTGTGCACCTCCGTACCATCCCCAAGATCGTCGTCGTCAGTATCGACCACGGTCGGGTCAGTGTCGTACACGCGGACCTCGGCACCGTCATCAAGGCCGTCGCCGTCCGTGTCGGCCACCAACGGGCTTGCGTTGACTGCGATCTCCCGCTCGTTGTGGAGGTCGTCTCCGTCCGCGTCGCCGCCGATGGCAAGCACCGTCACCGGGACGCGGGTGGTTGCGGTTACCTCGCCGGTCGACCGGTTGCCGAGCTCGAAGACCAGCGTCGCTTCTGTGCGTGGCGCCGACGACAGCGTCGAGACGCGCAACTCAAGCCGGGTGGACTCTCCAGGGATCGGGTCGAACTGCCGACACGTGAGCGGCTTCTCCGTCGATGTCCCGACGCACAGTTCGTCTGTCGACGACATCGGCTCGACGTTCACGGTGAACTCATGTTGTTGAGACTGCCAGAGGTGGAGGCGGTCGCCGGTATCAGGAACGGCGTTGCCACCAGTGTACTCAACGGCAGTCACCGCGGCGTCGGCGGCGGCCACCGTGGCGGTACCGCTGCTGGCAATCAGCAGTATCGCGGCGGTGGCGATCCAGGCGGTGTCGGCCATACGTGGAGGGATCGTGTCCACGCGTTTCCGTCGCCGCGGCAAAACAAGTTGTGGCGGCCGCCTCGGGGAATGGAAAGCGACGAAACATCGTGAAACAGGTCGTTGAAATTTCAATGGCGTGAAACGACCATGGTGGTTTTTCACAACCACAGTCCATCTGTTAGGTGGTGGCACAACTGCCACCGAGCGCTCCCGGGTGACCCATTCCCCCATCACCCATCCCCGCTCTCTGATCCGGTGGGTCGGGCCCCCGCTTACCCCGAGATCGCTTTCCGTGCGAAACGCGGCGAAACGCCCGAAACGGCCTGACTGGTTTAAGTAACGACCAGGCAGTATCACGCTCGCATGGCAGGCACGGATGAGTCCCCACACTGTAGTGAATCGACGACACAACCGCCCGCCAGCGCGGAGTCATCGGTGGTGGATGCGGTCGGCAGACGGCTCCGTCGCGGCGGGTATGTCCTCTTTGTCGTGCTGCTGGCGCTCGGGGTCGTGTTGTCGCCGGCGTTCGCCGCCGGCGGGGCAGCAACACTCCCGGCCGTCACGACCGAGCCGGCGACGGACGTGACAACGACGACAGCGACGCTCGAAGGGAACCTCACCGAGATCGCGGGTGACGAAGCCACCGTGTGGTTCCAGTACTGGGAACAAGGGAACCGCAGCAGTACAACGGAGTTCGCCGGTATCCAGCCGCGGGACACCGCCGGGCCGTTCGACGCCGAGGTAACCGGGCTCGAGCGGAACACGACCTATGTCTTCGTGGCCCACGCCAAGAACGATAACGGGACGGTCTCGGGTATCGAGCGGACGTTCACCACGGCTGCCGACCTGCGGGTTGGGGTGGCGACGGAGCCCGCCTCCGAGGTCACCGACAACTCCGCTCGGTTGGCGGGCTCGCTCGAGACCCTCACAGGGGCGGCAGAAGCGGACGTGTGGTTCCAGTACTGGGAACAGGGGAATCGCAGCGGGACACTCACGCGGACGCCGAACCAGACGCTCGACGCCACCGGACCGTTCTCGTCGACCGTGTACGGCCTGCAAAACAACACCACCTACATCGTGCGGGCCTACGCCGCGGCCGGTGAGGCCAACGCGACCGGCGCGCCGGTGACGTTCACGACCGCGACGGACACGGACCCGAGTATCACGACGCTGCAACCGGGGTCGCGGGATCCAGACGCGGCAACGCTGCGCGCGAACCTGACTGATCTGGGCGGCGCCGAGAGTGCCTCCGTCTACTTCCAGTTCTGGCAACAGGGCGAGCGCGACGAGACGACACAGCCGACCGGCTTCCGGACGGTCGAGGGCCCTAGTGAGGACAGTACGACGGTCTCCGGGCTCGAGAACGACACGACCTACGTGTACGTCGCGTTCGTCCGGGCCGCGGACGACGACGGGAATAACGGCGCCCCCGTGGCGTTTACCACCACCGACCGCGACCGGCCGGCCGTGGTGACCCAGGCCGCGACGGCGGTAACTGCGGACGCGGCAACGCTCAACGGCGAGCTGTCGGATCTCGGTGACGCGGCCGAGGCGACCGTCCAGTTCGCCTATTGGGAAGCCAGCGCCAAGGACGAGACGCTCACGTACACCGACGAGGTGACACGCGACGGGCCTGGCGACTTCGATGCGCGCATTGCTGACCTCGACGACGAAACGACCTACGTCTTCATCGCGCTAGCAAACGGGTCCGACGGCGACAACGCCACTGGCACCGAGCGGCAGTTCACAACCGACGCAGTGGACGACCCAGAGGACGCGGGTGACCAGCGTGGTCCCGGCGATGAGTCGGGCCCCGGTGACGAGCACGGGCCGGGCGACGAGGAAGGGAAAGGAGACGAGCGTGGTCCCGGCGACGAGTACGGCCCTGGTGATGAGTACGGCCCCGGCGACGAGTACGGGCCGGGCGACGAACACGGGCCTGGCCAGGAACACGGCCCCGGCAAAGGGAGCGGCCCTGAGGAAGCCGGACCGCCGGAGCACGCTCGTAACGACAACGAGGACGACGACAACGAGGACGACGACAACGAGGACGACGACAACGAGGACGACGACAACGA
>CAYZJQ010000056.1:12424-17134 GCA_964478805.1 uncultured Halobacteriales archaeon
GGACGACGAAGACTGATTCACGCTGGTCACGGCGCGGCGACCGCCGCCGTTGACCACGGACCAGTCGTCGGGTCCTGAAGCGCTTTTACCGCCGTGGAACCACCGTCGCGTATGGAGTTCGACCAGCGCATAACATACGGCGTGTTCTTAGTACTGCTTGCGGTCCTGGTTGGTGGCACCGTCTCGAGTCCGATGCCAACGACGCTTTCGGTCGGTATCAGCGCGGGGCTCGTCGTCTTCGGCGTGGTGACGCTGTTGCTCGGTATCAAACACGGCGAGTACCGCGCCGCACGCTGAAGTCGCTGGCTCAGAAATCCCGCCGCATCGCGATCTCGAACCATGGACACAGCCGGAGTTGCCGGTACCAGCGCGGGTGGTCATGGAGCCGGTCATACGGCGCCCACAGCGTTCCCGCGATCTCGTCGGGGTTCGGAGCGAGCGAGCGGTCCTCGAGCGTACATTTCAGGACGGCACACACCTCCCACTCGAGGCCCTCCTCGAGATAGTAGCGTTTGTACTCGAACTTGTCCGTGATGCGGAGGTCGTCATACTGGTCGGGAGTCACCCCGAGTTCCTCCTCGAGGCGCTGCCGGGTGGCCTCTTTCTGGGTCTGTCCCTGGACCGGGTGCGAGGCGACCGTCCCGTCCCAGAAGGTGTCCCACAGCCGTTTCGACGGAGCCCGCTGCCCGAGAAGGACGTTCCCGTCACCGTCGAAGACCAGACAGGTGAACGCACGGTGTCGGATCCCGTCACCGGTGTGTGCGTCGAGCCGGTTGACGACCCCCTGCTCGTTATCGTCACCGTCGACGGCGACGACGTTCTGGCGGGCGTTGTCGTGTGCCGTTCCCTCGCCGACGGAGCCGTCGGGGTCGGACTCGGTGCTCATGTGCCCGCTGACGACCAGCCAGGTTAAGGAGGCTTCGACTTACGGGGCGGCGCCTTTCCGACGCCCGTGGCCAACGTAGCCCACCGCTCGCGATCGTAGGCCGGCGCGGGCGGACGAGGGGGGCGACGCGGGATCATCCGAGCGTTTCGTTGAGGATGAGCCGCGTCTTCGTGGAGACGACCTCATTGAGTTCGCGGGCTTTTGTAATGAGGTCGTTCAGTGCCGTCGTGTCGGTCGCGTCGACGACGAGCACGATGTCTTCCTCGCCGGAGACCTGCCAGACGTAGTCGACGGGATCCCAGTCGGCCATCTCGTCAGAGACGGCGCGGGTGTCGACGTCGACGGCAACGCCGACCTCGACCATCGCCTTCACGTTGCCCGTCCGGGTTGCAACGGTGAACCGCTCGATCGTCCCCTCGTCGAGCATCCGCTCGACGCGGTTGCGGACGGTCCCCTCCGAGGTGCCGACGTGTTCTGCGATCTCGGTGTACGGCGTGCGCGCGTCCCGTCGGAGGTGGTTGAGGATGCGTCGGTCGAGGTCGTCCATCGGGTGTAGCGGTACCGGGGCGACTCACTTGACGATTACGAATTTCGTAACCTGGCTTCGAACCGAACCGTTAAGGAGCGTCCCGAAATACGAGACTCGTAATGACCCCGGCTTACGTCGCCCTCGAAACGGGTCGCGTCGTGGAGGCACGCACGCGTGCTCCAGGGCGTGCCCACGGCGAACTCGTCTTCACAACTGCCTACACCGGTTATGAGGAGTCGCTGACCGACCCGAGCTACGAAGAGCAGGTACTGACGTTCTCGTATCCGCTCATCGGCAACTACGGCGTCCGTGAGGAGCGGTTCGAGTCCGACCGCGTCCACCCGCGTGCGGCCGTCGCCCGCGAGCTGACCGACGACGTCGCCGAGTGGCTCGCGACCGAGGGCGTCCCCGCCGTCGACCACCTCGACACCCGCGACCTCGTCACGGGTATCCGCGAGCAGGGGGCGATGAAATGCGGTATCGCCGCCGGCCCGGAGGCCACGCCCGACGCGGCCGAGGAGGAACTCGCCGCCTGCAAGGGGATGAGCGAACACACCGACATCGGCGCGCAGGTGTCCGTCAGCGACACCGAGACGGTGAACCCGGACGGCGACGGACCCCGGGTCTGTCTTGTCGACTGTGGCGCGAAAGGCTCGATCGTCGAGTCGCTTGTCGAGCGGGACGCCGTCGTCGAGATCGTGCCGTACGACGTGACCCCAGCGGAGGTTGCGACTCATGACCCGGACATCGTCTTCATCTCGAACGGCCCTGGCGACCCGGAGAACTTCACCGCCGCTCAGGCACTCGTCGACGCGGTCGCCGGCGAGACGCCGCTTGCGGGGATTTGTCTCGGCCAGCAGGTCATCGCTGGCGCGCTCGGCGGCGCGACCGAGAAGATGGCGTTCGGCCACCGCGGCGTCAACCAACCCGTGCGGGACCTCCGGTCGGGGCGGGTCGTGATGACCACCCAGAACCACGGCTACACCGTCTCCGATCCCGGTCCGCTCGAGGTAACACAGGTGAACGTCAACGACGACACCCCTGAGGGACTCGAAAGCGACGAGCTCGAGATCCTCACCCGGCAGTACCACCCCGAGGCGAACCCGGGCCCACACGACTCGCTCGACTTCTTCGATGACGTGCTCGCGCTGGCCGACGAGCGAGTGCTCGCCGACTCCGACTGACGCGGCTAGTCGTTGTTGCTCCGGCCACCGGCCGCCCGCTCGCCCAGCCGCCGGAAGTAGCCGCCAACGGGGGCGACAAGCACGTTCACAACACCCGCCCCGAGAAGGATCGACCCGAGGTATCCGTAGCCGAGCGAGGGGGCGCCGAAGGTCGGCCACAGCGAGACGGCGATCCCACCGATGATGAGGCCAAAAGAGATCCCCGGCTCGTACCCCTGTGTCTTCTCGAGCACGTAACTGCTGAGGCCAGCGAAGCCGAGCAGTGGGACGAGGATCGACCCCGGACTTGCCGCGTTCGCCAGCGCGACCGTCACCGCGCCAGCGAGCGCGAAGCCGACGCCGAAAAGTCGGAGCTGTCGGGTCCCCTGGTTGTCCGTCCCTGACTCGTCGCTGTCGCTCACGGCTACCTCCACGCTCGCGACCGGCATCCACCTTCCGGCCGGCGCTCACCGAAGGCGCGAGACGAACGGGACCGGCTCCGGGTTCGGGCTGTGACGTTGCCCGAGGAGGTACCCGGCCAAGAGCCCGATTGGCAGGAAGAACGCGCCGACGGCGACCGTCCCGACGGTCCCGGCCAGCCCGGCCAGCACCAGGACTTCGAGGGCCGTGGCCGTCGACACTGACATCTCGTCGAATTGGTCGATAATCACGACGAGAGGGACGACGAGGGTGATCGAAGCCCACACCGTGACTCCGCCGGCGACCGCCCCCCGAACCGGAACCGACCACCGGTTCGGGCGCTCGACAAACACCGCCCACGCGACCGTGCCGACGGCCGTCGCGACCACCGTCGCTGCGCCGACCACCAGACCCAGTAGTTCGCCCCCGCCAGCTCCGGGCGAGGCGCCGCCTGCGACGAACGCCAGCGAGGTAAGCGACGCCAGCCCGCCGAAGAGGAGCCCAGCCGTCCCAGAGCGCCGTGTCGTCGAGTACACGCTAGTCAACGCGTCCTGTCGCGGCAAGTCACTACGGGTCCCAGCACGCCGGAAACGCTGGTCGCCAAGGTCAGCCCCAAGTGCCCCAGTCGCGGCGCTCCGTGGGCCGCTCGGAAAGCGCCAGCACGTCGAGCGGTTCGTCGGCAGTCTCGACGGCCTCGAGGGCCGCACGCGCGCTCGGCACCGTCGAGAAGTAGGTGATTTCTTCCTCAACGGCGACCTCAAGCAGGTCGCGGTCCCGCGAGAGGATGAGATCGACCGCACCCGACCGCACCGCGGCCGTGAGGTCGTCATACTCGGTCGGTGTCGTCAGCTCGAAGTTACGGGCGACGGCCGCGGTGATATCCGAGAGGTCCTCGTCCTGCTGGCCGAGTCCGCGCAGCGTCTCGAGATCGACAACCGCGGTGCCCTCGGTGGGGATCGGCTTACCCGTCGCGTCCTGGGCCTTCAGATACGCCTTGCCGAACGAGCGAGCCGTCCCCATCACCTCGCCTGTGGATTTCATTTCCGGCCCCAGGCGGGGATCCGAGCCGGGCAGGCGGTCGAACGGGAGGACGACCTCCTTCACGGAGACGTGTTCCGGGACCTGCTCGTCGACGTCAAGATCGGCGAGTGACGCACCGGCCATCACCTTCGCGGCGAGCTTGGCGATCGGGACGCCGGTCGCCTTCGAGACGAACGGCACCGTCCGCGAGGATCGCGGGTTCGCCTCCAGCACGTACACCTCCTCGCCCCTGACCGCCAACTGGACGTTCAATAACCCGACGGTCTCGAGCGCCCGGGCGATCTCTTCGGTTACCTCACGGACCCGCTCAAGAGTAGCCTCCGAGAGCGACCGGGGCGGGATTAGACACGCAGAGTCGCCGGAGTGGACGCCCGCGCTCTCGACGTGTTCCATCACGCCGCCAATGAGCACGTCCTCGCCGTCCGAGACGGCGTCCACGTCGAGTTCGACCGCATCCGCGAGGAACTCATCGACGAGGATGGGCTTGTCCGGTGAGACCCGCACGGCCTCTTCGATATACCCCTTCAGTTCCTCGTCGGAGTGGACGACGTCCATCGCACGCCCGCCAAGGACGTACGACGGCCGGACGAGGACGGGATAGCCGAGCTCTGCCGCGAGGTCAAGCGCCTCGGCTTCCGAGGTTGCGGTACCGCCAGCCGGCTGGGCGATCC
>CAYZJQ010000057.1:0-16807 GCA_964478805.1 uncultured Halobacteriales archaeon
GCGCGAGTCGCGGCGTGACCGTCCGCTCGACGGCAGGGTCATCCGCGAGGTTCATAAAGACGACCGACCGCTCAAGCGCACCGGTGCGCTCGAAGTCCTGCATGAATTCGTTGGCCTCCTCCTGGGTGATCCCCATCGCGCCGAAGATGACGGCGAACTCAGAGCCCCCCTCGCCTTCGTCCTCCTCAGGGACGGTGGCCTGGCGGGCGATCTGGAGTGCGAGGTCGTTGTGCGGCAGCCCCGACGCCGAGAAGATGGGAAGCTTCTGGCCACGCACCAAGGTGTTCATGCCGTCGACCGACGAGACGCCCGTTTGAATGAACTCCTCAGGGTACTCCCGCGCGGTGGGGTTGATAGCCGCGCCGACGATGGGCTCCTCCTTCTCCGGCTCGATGTCCGGGCCGCCGTCGATGGGCTCACCGGAGCCCGAGAGGACGCGCCCGAGTAGCTCCTCGGTCAGCGGCATCTGGAGCGTCTCGCCGAGGAACCGCACCGACGATTCCTTGTCGATGCCGGAGGTGCCCTCGAACACCTGGATGGCCACGTACTCGGACGTGGACTCGAGCACCTGTCCGCGTCGTGTGTCGCCGCTGGGTGTCGTGATCTCGACGATCTCGTCGTAGCCGACTGGCTCGTCGACCTCGGCGAACACCAGCGGACCACTGATCTCCGTGATGGTTTTGTATTCTTTCTGCATCTCAGTATTTCTCCTGCAGCTGCGATTTGATGTCCGCTTCGAGCTCGTCGATGAACTCGTCGTACTCCGCCGCGGTCCCCATCCGGTTCAGCCGGGGGGCGGCGTCGATATCGGTGATCTCCTCGACGGGGACGCCGGCTTCGAGCGCCTCGAATGCCGCGTCGTTGAACGTCTTGATGGCACCGAGCATGCGGTACGTCTTCTCCGGCTCACAGTAGGTGTCCACATCGTGGAACGCGTTCTGCTGGAGGTATGCTTCCCGCAGGTAGCGGGCCACCTCAAGCGTGAGTTGCTGGTCCTCCGGCAGGGCGTCCTTCCCGACGAGCTGGACGATCTCCTGCAGCTCGTTCTCTTCGTCAAGGGTGTCGACGGCCCACTGCCGCCGATCAGGCCAATCTTCCGCGACGTTGTCAGTGAACCACGGATCGAGCTGTTCTTGATACAGCGAATACGATTCGTTCCAATTGATCGACGGGAAGTGCCGGCGTTCGGCGAGGTCGGCGTCCAGCGCCCAGAACGTCTTCACGATCCGCAAGGTGTTCTGCGTCACCGGCTCCGAGAAGTCCCCGCCCGGGGGAGACACCGCACCGATTACAGAGATCGATCCCTCGGTTTCGTTGATATTCTGGAACTTGCCGGCTCGCTCGTAGAACTCGGAGAGCCGCGCCGCGAGGTACGCGGGGTATCCCTCTTCGCCGGGCATCTCCTCCAGTCGAGAGGAGATTTCGCGCATAGCCTCGGCCCATCGGGAGGTGGAGTCGGCCATCAACGCCACGTCGTACCCCATGTCGCGGTAGTACTCCGCGATGGTGATTCCCGTGTACACGCATGACTCGCGGGCTGCGACGGGCATGTTCGAGGTGTTCGCGATAAGGCAGGTCCGGGACATCAGCGGGTTGCCCGTGATCGGATCCTCGAGTTCGGGGAAGTCCTCGATGACCTCCGTCATCTCGTTGCCGCGCTCGCCACAGCCGACGTAGACGACGATGTCCGCGTCGGCCCATTTTGCGAGCTGGTGTTGCGTGACCGTCTTCCCGGAGCCGAACGGCCCCGGAATCGCGGCTGTTCCACCCTTCGCGATGGGGAACAGACCGTCGAGGATACGCTGGCCCGAGACCAGCGGTGTCGTCGGCGTCTCTTTTTCAGCCGTCGGACGGGGCTCGCGCACGGGCCACTCCTGGCGCATGGCGATTTCCTCCCCGTTCTCGAGGGTGGCGACGGCCTCATCGACCGTGAAGTCGCCCGCCTCGATCTCGGCAACGGTGCCGCCCTCGTGTCCCGGTGGTACGAGCACCTTGTGATCGATCTGGACGGTCTCCTCGACGACGCCGACTACATCGCCAGGGGCGACCTCGTCGCCGACCTCGACGCTCGGCTCGAACCCCCACTCTTTCTCCAAGTCGATACCTGGCGCATCGACGCCGCGGTCGAGGAACGCGCCCATACGCTCTTCGAGCACGTCGAGTGGGCGCTGGACACCATCGTAGATGGAGTCCAGCATGCCTGGCCCCAAGTCCACGGTGAGCGGTTCGCCGGTACTCTCGACTGGCTCCCCCGGAGAGACGTCTGAGGTCTCTTCGTACACCTGAATCGTAGTGATGTCCCCTTCGATCTCGATGACCTCGCCCATCAGGCCCTCGTTGCCCACGTAGACAACGTCGTTCATCCTGGCGGCGAGGTCCGTGGCGGTCACGACCGGACCGCTCACGCTCTCGATGACGCCGTCTGCTCTGACGTCGGTTTGTTGTGCTTGGCTCATATTAATCGTCTTCCTCCATCAGGTCGATACCGATGGCGCGTTTGATCTGGTCGCGTAGCCCGCCCGCAGCGGCCCCGCCACCCAGCGTGACGAGAACCGGCTCGACGCTCGTCTCAACATCCCGGCGGACGGCACGCGAGAGGTGGTCGAGGTCGTCGTCGTGCATCACGACGATCCCGACGCCGTCGTCGTCGAGCATCTCCTCGACGGCCGTGTCGAGCTGTTCTTCTTTCTCCTCTTCAGGGATGTTCGCGAAACGCCGCACGCCCGCGAGCCGGAAGCCTGTTGTGAACTCTGGACTCCCGATAACACCGATCTCTTGGCTCATGTGATTACCAGCTCTCGTTCGATCTCGTCGGCTTCGAGGCCGGCCTCCCGGCCGCGCGCGATTGCGCGGATGTTGTCTGTCTCGCGCTCCTTTGCGAGCACGTACGCGAGCACCGGACACACCGACAGTGGATAGCGGTTCGACAGTGTGTCCGAGTATTCGAGTAGCGCCGCATCGAGCGCGTGTTCGAACGCGATGAGATCGTCCGCGTCGGCCAACTCCCCGAGCGCTGCGTCCAGTTCGTCACCGTAGGTCGACTCACGCACGCGAGCGACTAATTCATCGGGGGTCGATGCCAGTCCCCTGAGTTCAGCCGGGTCGAACAGCTGCCCACCCTGGATGTAGAACTCCGCTGGATCGAGGTCGGTCCCCGACCGTGCGATACGCAGTACATTACGCAGATTGCGGAAATCGATTTCCGCACGGAGGAACTCGATGTACAACTCCTCCGCGCGGTTCGGCTCTGCTGGCAGGTTCGCAAGCAGGTCCGCGTAGTAGGCGCGGTCCACCGCGTTCTCGAGCGGGACGAGTACGCCCTCCTGTTCGTAGATCTCGTAGGCATTCTCAACCGGCTTCCCGAAGATGGTGCCCCCGAGTAATTCAACGACCTCCTCGATCGAGCTGGCGTTTACCAACTCGGCGAGGAACGCCTCCGAGAACTCGCCCGCGGCGATGAGGTCGTCCTCAACGTCTGCCTGTGAGGCCTCCGAGTAGATGCCACGGAAGACGGTCTTCACGTTCCAAGCGTCGAACTTCCGTAGGTAGCGGGCGATATAGTCGTATAGCTGCCCGTCGGCCCAGCTAAGCAGGTCCTCGAAGTGTTTCGCAAGGTTCCGGTTGAGAGTATACTCGATGAGGTCGACCCCCGAGAACCGTGCACCGAGCGCGTTCATTTCCGTCTCATACTCCGACTCCTCCATGAAGCGGGCGATCTCGCCCGGCCCCATCCGGACGAGCTTGCGGTAGTCGTCCGCGCCGAACAGCGATGCTCGGCGCGAGCGGACCCGCGCGGTGACGTACTCGTAGTTCGCTGTGCCCTCCCGTCCTATGCTCATCGTTCCTCGAACAGTTTCTCGGAGATCTCGCGGAGGTTCTCCTCCCAGACCTCGTCGAGGACAGAGTCGAAGGTGTTGTTCACGCGGACGCGCGAAGCCTCGGCCTCAACCACGACGCCGCCGAGACACTTGGTCTCGCCGCCCAGCTCGAAGCCGTCGTACTCGGTGAGCACGTCTTCGAGCAGCGCGGCGTCGTCGGCTCGGCCGTAGACGACGACCGAGTCCGCGTTCTCGAACTCTGCAGCGGCGGCATCGAGCAGCGCGCGCGTCAACTCCTCACGTTCGTCACCCTCGATATCGGCGACGGCCTGTTCGACGGCGTCACGGACCTCGCCAAGCGCCTCGCGGCGCGCCTCTAGGCGGGCCTGTTTCGCCTCCAGTTTTGCGGAGGAGAGCCGCTGTTCACGTTCCTGTTCGATCTCCTGTTCGACCTCCCGTTCGGCCTCGGCGACGATCTCCTCTGCGTCGTCCTCGGCCTCGGCGACGATCTCAGACGCGCGCTGCTCGCCGTCCTCGCGGATGTCCTCCGCACGCGCGCGAGCGTCGTCCCGGATGTCCTCTACGACCGTATCAAGACTCATGAGTTGGAAAAGTTGGGACTGCCGGGTTACAGCGTGAGGAACACGACGACAAGCGCCAGAATGACGAGCGTCTCCGGCAGGACCGTGAGGATAAGACCACGGCCAAACATGTCGTCGTCCTCCGCGATGGCGCCCACGGCCGCGGCGCCGATGCCACGCTCTGCGTAGCCCGCACCGAACGCCGCGAGCCCGACCGCCAGCGCAGCAGCGGCCGTCGCCGGGATCGCCGGGGCCGAACTCTGCAGGATGGGTGCGATACTGCTGAACAGCGTTATAGCGATTTCGAACATTGGTTTCCGAACGGGTTGTCCTTCGGCCCAACACCTCCATAAAACTTCCCAAACGTCCGTGCGACGGCCTCACGCGCCGATGTGGCAATACGTGCCAGTAGCGCCGTCGCGAGACGAAGAACGGGGGTAGACGGACTGCTACGGGTTGTCGTTACTCGTCGGCCTCAGTCGTGAACCGCCGTTCGTAGCCGAACGGCTCGTAGTCGCGGCCGCCGCCCTCGTAGAACTTCCCAAAGAACTCCACGTATTCGAGACGGACCGCTTGTAGGCCCGCCGACGTAATGCCGAGCACGAGCACGAGCAGGTGGCCAACGGCGAGCACGACAATACCGAACAGGCCGCCGAGCACAAGCCCGACGGCGCCTTCGGCGTTCAGCAGCCCGGAGAAGATCACCCAGTTCTCCGCCTGTGCCTCGGCCAACTCCGCCTGCGAGGCGAACCAGATGAGGTGGAACTCGCCGTCGTGGGCATACGCCCCGAAGACGAGCAGGTTCACCGCCAGCGCCATCCCCGCCTTCGCCAGCAGAACGGCCGCGATCCGGGTGTACGAGATGACGTGACCGAACCCCTGTGTGATGGATTCGATCAGCCCGATACCCCCCTCCGCGGCGACAACCAGCCCGAGCCCGACGAACGTGATTACGAGCATGAGATCGATGACGATACCACCGACCGGCAGCGCAAACAGGTCGATGGCCGGGAACCCATTAAACCCGAGCGGAATCGCGACCGCGTCAGCCGAGATCGGCTGGCCGGTCACCGGGTTCATCATTCCCTCTCGGGCAAACACGGTGAACATGAACTCCGGCTTGGCGTTCATGGCGGTCCGCGAAAGCACCCACGTCCACAGTGCGACGGTGAGGACAATCCAAGAGCCGCTCTCCATAAACGCCTCGCCGACGCCGTGATCCAGATTATTGACGAAGTCGAATATCCGACCAACGACCATGTGGAGCACGCCGGCTACAACACTGAGCAGGAGCCACGCCTGTGCGTACGTGATGTAGTGGGGTTGGAGCCCCTTGTGAATCGGCGGGTCACCGCTCGGGTAGAGCAGGTAGCCGAGCTGGTGCAGTCCGAAGAACTCTCCGTACAACACACCAAAGATGGCGGTAAAGATACCAGACAGCAGCGCAACGCCGCCCAATGCACTGACGACGTCCGAGTCGAACCGTTTTATCAGCAGATATCCAATCCCCATGTACAGCAGGCCGTAGCCAAGATCACCGATCATAAAGCCGAAGAAGACCGGGAAGGTCAGGAAGAGAACCACTGTCGGGTCCAGTTCGGAGTATTTCGGCTTGTTGATGACATCAACCAGCGCCTCGAACGGCTTCACCACGCCACTGTTGGACTGGACGACCGGGGGTGTACCGCCGCTCATCGCAACGTCGCCTGCCGTGGCGTGGCCGCCGTCGGTAGCGATTTCCTCCTCACCGCTGCCGTCGGCCGCGGCGACCGGGTCACCGCCGCCGGTTCCACCGATGCCGGTGTCGTCGGCCGGGCCAGCGGCGAACCCGTGGTCGTCGTAGTCGGCTCGCTCGAGCTCCTCAACGTCGACGTGGTCGCCAATCTGATCTTGTAGCGCCTCGGCGAGGTCAACGAACCGTTCGGTCGGTAACCATCCCTCGGCGACAAAGGCGTTCTCCGTCGTTGCGAAGGAGAGCGGGGCCTCTCGCTTTTGTGCCTCGATGGTAAGCTGCTCCTCGGCAGCGAGCAGGAAGCCTGCCACGTCCTCGCGGAGTTCATCTAGGTCCTCTTCAACTCGCTCGAGATCCTTCTCGAGGGCTTCGCGGCGGTCCTGCAGCTCAGCGACGTAGCCCGCTGGGTCGGCGTCCGTGTCAGGCACCTCGACGGCTGTGAATTCCGCACTCACGAGAGCATCTGCAACGTTTGTTTCGGCGGGATAGACGGCCGCCGCGAGTACATCGCCCTCGCCGAACACTTGATGACGCTCGACACCGTCAGCCTCAACCAGCGCCCGGCGGACCGCGTCACGGTCGCCGTGACCGACTGCGATCGAGAGGGTCTCGTACCCCTGCAGCAGGTCGAGATCGATGCCAAGCTCGACGAACGGCTCGACGGCCTCAAGCTCTTCTTCGATCTGACGGAGTTCATCTTTGAACTCGTCCCGGCGGTCGTCAAGAGAGTTGACCTCTTGACGAACCTCCTCGAGCTCAGTCGTCAGCTCCTCATCGTCAAGGACGCGCGTCGGGCCGTCGTAGTCGTCGCGGTCGATTCCGAGGATGCTCTCTAGCGAGCGAACAGTGACCAGTCGCTCCGAGGCCTCGTCGGCCCCCTCGGCGGGGTCGCCCGGTTCGAACCCCTCCCACTCGCCGTCGTAGTCGGTGAGGTCGAACAGCCGGAGATCGTGGACCGTCTCAACGACATCGTCCATGACACGCTTGGATCCCGTCACCGAGACCCGGCTCATTCGTTCAGGTCTGAGCATGGACAGCCTCCGTGAACCGCTCGAGGGTGCCCTCGACCACCTCCGTCTCTCGGTCGGCGGCGCGCCTGTTGAGCTTCTCGCGTTCGGCCTCACCCTCGGCAAGAATTTCTTCTACCTCGGCCTCAATTTCGGCGCGGGCCTCGGCTAGCCGGTCCTCCTTGAGTTCGGCCGCCTCCTCTCGGGCAGCCTCGCGGATTTCGTCGGCCTCGCGGCGGGCCTCCGTGATTCTGGCCTCCCGGTCGGACTCGGCCTCGGCGACGAGTTCCTCGGCCTCGCGCTCGGCCTCCTTGATTCGGTCTAGAACCTCTGGCCTGGCCATATTCGTATCGCATATATGTTGGGAGTAAGCGTATATGGTAGTTGCGAAACGGTGACCGCTCCCACCGAAGCCACGGTCCGGAGGGCGTGACACGAAGCGACCGGCACACGCTGCGTGAAGCGAAACGAGACACGCGGTGACCCCCGAGCAGCGCGCGACACGGGAACGAGGATGCTGGCCGACCATGCCTGTGGATCAACGACTCCGCGCTGGAACGCAGTCACACACCGCTCACGCGGTCACAGGAAAGCAACACCGCCAACCGCAGCCACCGGCGACTACCTATCTCGTTCGACTACTCGTCGTGAGGCTCACTCTTGGCCGGGATGGACCCTGTTGTACGCACCAAGGGTCAGACCAACGCGCGCTGCACTGGACCGTCAGGTCGGCGATCCGCTTGCATCTTCACCTAAATCCGTCAAATTATCACAGGTGGGCCTCCAACAAGGTGTTAATGGGCATCCTCGAGAACAAGGCACGTGCGCGGCTGTTCTACAAGTACTTCTCGAACGTCTACGATACGGTCAACCCGTTCATCTGGAACGAAGAGATGCGCGACCGGGCGCTAGAGTGGTTCGATGCCGGCCCAAAGGATCAGGTGCTCGACGTTGGCTGTGGGACTGGCTTCGCAACCGAGGGGCTTCTCCAATACACTGACAACGTCCACGGACTCGACCAGTCGGACGGCCAGCTGTCGAAGGCGTTTGCGAAATTCGGGCGCGACGGCGACGTACGTTTCTACCGCGGTGATGCCGAGCGGCTTCCCTTCCGCGACGACGCCTTCGACCGGTTGTGGTCGTCGGGGAGCATCGAGTACTGGCCAGACCCGGTCGCCGCGCTCCGGGAGTTCCGCCGGGTGACGAAGCCGGGAGGGACCGTCCTGGTTGTCGGCCCGGATTACCCCGACTCGACGGTCTTCCAGCGACTCGCTGACGCGATTATGCTGTTCTACGACGAGGAGGAGGCTGACCGGATGTTCGCAGAGGCCGGGTTCGAGACGTTCGAACACCATATTCAACAGCGTAAACCTGGCACTCCTCGGGCTATTACGACGGTCGCTGCGGTCCCCGAGTAGTTGGCGCTCAGTCACCCGGAACCATCTCCCCGCGGCCTCCGGGCCACCCTGGTATCACTATGTGCCTGGCGGCAGCGACGACGCACTCCTTCCGGCGACACGCCCGTCGTGCGACGAATGTGGCCGGCGGCTGGTGTATGGACGCTACCCAGTCGACGGCGGGGTGCCGCCGAGCGGGCAACAGCGCTGTGGCGTAGACGGGTGGTTCGGCCACCGTGGGGTCCAGAAGGCACAAGCGCTAACGGTCGAGGCAGTTCCAAAAGACGACGCGCCAAAGCGCCGCGTCGTGACAGCCGGGCGATTGGCACGAGAGGGCTGCCGACGAGGACGGCAGCGCGGTGACCAAACGGTCTGGCTTAGCTTACGGCGGCTCCGCATTCAGATGTTCGTGATTGAGACGTTCTCGTTCGGTGTCTCGGCGGTGACGACAACGGTGCCTTCAGGCGCGACGGTCCACAACCGGCCCTCCTGCGTCTCGCCGACGGGGTCGCCGTTCACGAGAACGGTCGCAGTGACTGGGTCACCCGTGACCGCATTCGTCACGTCGACCCGGAGTGGGCCTCCGGGGTGCGTGCTCCGGAGTTCAAGTCGGAGGTCCCCCTCGGTGGTCGTCCCGAGTGGGTTGGTCGGCACCGTGGTCACGTCCTTGCGCTGGATTTCGTAGAATACCTCGTCGGTGCCAGCATCGTAGTAAACAACGAGATCGCGCTCACTGACCGTCCCGTGTGGGTGATTAATGGCGATACCGTAGACGCCAGCCCGGACGTAGAACGGCTCGCTCGTCAACACGGTGTCGATGGGCGGGTTTTGATCGAACACCCAGGTATAGCGCTCCTCCATACGGATTTGGAACTCCTCGAAGGAGATTGGCCGGTCGGCAAAGCGGTCGTCAAAGCCGTCGGCGTAAAACGCTTCACGCAGGTACTGCGTCGAGAAGTCGCTCTCGACGACTGTCGAAAGGATAATGCCGTTATCGGCGGCCGTTACGTGGACGCGCTCAACCCTATTTTCACCCATCGATCCGGCGAGCCGTCCGCGGACGGGCCCTTGCAGCGGGACGAGTCGCGCCTTGAGCCGAGCGACCTCAGACTCGGAGACGGGTTTACCGGCTGCTCGGTCAAAGGTATAGAGCTGGCGGAGCGTCCCCTCCGCTGAATCCGCGGCAGCGTGGACGGCAGCGAGTTCACGTACCAGTGCCTCCGCCGAGAGCTCGCCAGCGGCGTACGCTGTGAGCGCAGTTGCCTGCCGTTGTTCCAACTCATTGATGCGAGCCGCAAGGTCAGCAGTCGCCGACTCGACAACGGCGCGCTGTGCCGCCTCCGTCTCAGCAGCCCCAAACGCCTCCCGCAGGCGGATCGTTTGATACCGACCATGGATGCGCGCCGTCTCGACGGCTGTAGCGCCAGCGACGTCGACGCGGACTGTCGCGAATCCAGAGGTCGTGTCGGCGTCCTCCGGAAGGACCAGTCGAGCGGTGGTGTTCTGTTCCCCAACGATCGGTGCGGTCGTGGTTGCTCCCGGACCAGAGGAAGATAACGGGACCGCCGCCGCCGTGGACGCAAGAAGGAGTGCAACCGCGAGCGGGACGACGAGCACGCGGGCGGTCCCGCAGTCGTCGTGGAGGGCCGCCCGGAGTCGGGCGAAGGGACCTAACATACCCCCTCGTGTGACCGGCAGGGACAAAAACCCGCACCATTCATGCACGTGAGTCCCGAACCAGGCCAAGCGAGCGAGTCGATGAGCAGCGGCGAGAGTGAGAGAATGCTACCTAGGGACCGCCGATGGAAAGCGTTTTGCTGGAGGCAGGCACAGCCGGGGGTATGCGGCACGGGCCGCGGGTCGCCCTCCTCTGTTTGCTCCTGCTCGCGGTCGTGGCCCCATTGGGGGCTCTCGGGCAGCCAGCAGCTGGAGCGACTGTCCAGGAGGGGAACTCGCTCACGGCCGAATCGACCACGTTGACCGTCCAACTGCGGGCAGACGGCGACGCAGAGTGGACCGTCAGCACCAGCTTCGTTCTCGACGACGCTAACGATACTCGTGCCTTCGACCGGCTGAAAGCTGACTTTAGGGCTGGCAACGCGGACGTAGCCTACGACGTCGGTGCGTTCGAGGCCGCCGCAGCCGCCGCGAGCGAGAAGACGGGGCGAGAAATGCGGATCGAGTCAGTTCGCTCCCGGAACGAGACTGTCCAGCAAGGCGAACAGCGTGTCGGCCGGTTAGTGCTTCGATTCCGCTGGACGAACTTCGTCGAGGAGAGCGGCGACCGCATCCGGGTCGGGGACGCATTCAACACCACGAGCGGGACATGGCTTCCTGGCCTCACGAGCCGGCAGACTCTCGTTATCGAGCCTCCTAGCGGCTACGCGGTCTTCGACAGCCCGCCCGACGTCGGCGCCGAGCAAGGGCGACTCACCTGGGAGGGACCGACCACCTTTGAGCCGGGCTATCTGAGCCAGATCACCTACGCGGGGACGACCCCGACCCGAACGGTGACGCCATCTCCCACTGATGATGGGCCGGAGTTAGGGACGTTCGAACTCGTCGGCGGTGGTTTACTGCTGTTTGCCGCGCTCGCACTCGGCGGTTACATGCTTGCACGCCGGGATAACGACTCGTTCGGTGGTGACACCCCCGCCGCGACCGACTCTGGCGGCGGTGACACGCCGGATGCCCCGACGGAGTCAGTGACGGGCAATCAAGCGACGGAAGCGGAGCCGGCCGTCGAAGAGTCGAACAACGAGCCCAATTGGGACCTCCTTTCCGACGAGGAGCGTGTTGAATACCTGTTAGAAGAAAACGGCGGGCGGATGAAGCAGGCGCGCATCGTTGAGGAGACGGGCTGGTCGAACGCAAAGGTGTCGCAGCTCCTTTCAGCGATGGACGAGGCCGACCGGGTTGACAAACTCCGGATTGGCCGAGAGAACCTCATTTCACTCCCCGACGAGGAAGTCGCCGAGGTCGGTGACGGTGAGGAGTAGCCCGGGCGAGTACTCGTCTCAACCCAGCGGCAACGACCCCAGCCAACATCTATCGGAAACGCTTAACCCCGAACCGCCGTCAATTGGAATAGAAACGTATGAAGATACTTGTCACCGTAAAGGAGGTGGCGGAGGTCGACGACGAGTTCGAGATCGACGGGCTCGACGTGGCCGAGCGCTACCTCGACTACGATCTCAACGAGTGGGACGACTACGCCGTTGAGGAGGCAGTCCAGCTCTCTGAGGCGAACGACGACGTAGAGGTTGTGACCGTCACGATTGGCCCCGAGCGCAGCGAGGAGACGATTCGAATGGCGCTGGCAAAGGGGGCTGACCGCGCGGTCCGGGTGTGGGACGATGCGCTTGCTGAGGCGGAATTCCTCGACGTTTCGACAAAGGCCGACTTGTTGGCAGCAGTCGTCGAGGCCGAAGAGCCGGATCTCGTGCTTACCGGCGTTCAGTCCGCTGATGACTCCTTCGGCGCCACGGGGGTCGCGCTGGCCGAGCGCGTCGGATTTGAGTGGGCCGCCGTCGTTAATGATCTCGAGCACGACGCTACGGCGAACGTCTCCGAAGTCCGCCGAGAACTGGAGGGCGGTGTCGAAGAGCTCACCGAGGTCGAAGGGCCAGCCGTTCTCACCATCCAGACCGGAATCAATGAGCCACGCTACGCCTCGCTCCGTGGGATCCGACAGGCACAGCGCAAGCCGCTTGAGGTTCAGTCGTTCGAGGACCTTGCCATAGACGAGAGCGTTGTCGACTCGCCCGTCTCGCTCACCTCGATGTACGAGCCGGAGTCCGAGAGCGACGCTGTCGTCTGGGAGGGCTCTCCCGAGGAGACCGCCGACGAACTCGCCACCTTTCTCCGCGAGCAGGGGGTGGTTGAGGGATGACGGTACTGGCCGTCGCGGAACACCGCCGTGGATCGCTGCGCGACCCCTCGTTTGAGGTCATCACCGCTGGGCGTGAGCTGGCCGACGAACTCGGGAGTGAGCTCCACCTCGCAGTGGTCGGTGGCGACGTCGATGCGTTCGCGGACCAACTGAACCGCGAGGGTGTCGACGCGATCCATACCGTCGCGCAGGGCGAAGAGTTCAATCACGACGTGTACACACAGGCGGTCACCGCGCTATACGAGCAGCTCGGCGCAACAGCGTTCGTGACCGCAAATACCGTCAATGGACTCGATTACGCGCCCGCGGTGGCCGACCGGCTCGACTTGCCGCTGGTCACCGACGCGGTCGCGATTGACGCCACCGGGGGTCTGGAGGTCACCCGCGAACAGTACGGCGGGAAGGTCGAGACCACCGTCGATGTTGCGGTCAACGAGTTCGCGCTCACGATCCGACCGGCCGAATGGCCGAAAGCGGAGGGAACCGGTGACCCCACCGTAGAGTCGTTCGACTTCGAGCTCGACGAGTCGGCCGTCCGCTCGACGGTCAACGGCTTTGAGGAGGTCGGCGGTGGCGACGTCGATATCACCGAGGCCGACGTACTCGTTTCTGTCGGGCGCGGAATCGAAGAAGAGGACAACCTCCCGTTAGTGGAGGCACTCGCCGACGCGCTCGGGGCAACGCTCTCCTCGTCGCGGCCGATCGTCGACAATGGCTGGCTCCCGAAGAACCGGCAGGTCGGTCAGTCTGGAAAGGTCGTCACACCTGACGTATACATCGCGGTCGGTATCTCCGGAGCGGTCCAGCACGTCGCCGGTATGAAAGGGTCGGACACCATCATCGCGATCAATACCGACCCGAACGCGCCCATCATGGATATCGCCGATTACGCGATCGTCGACGATCTGTTCGACGTAGTGCCAGAGCTTATCGAAGCGTTTGGCGGCGAGACTCCCTGAGTAAACCTGCCGTTTTCACTCGTCCACGCCCGTCGCGACCAGCAGCGCCCAGATTGGAGGGACGAGCCCGCCGGCCGCGGCGACGAGCGTGCCCACCAGTCCGAGTGCTCCGACCCCTGTTGTCAACAGCGCATACGCGACCGCAACGCCGACGATGCATGCCGGCGAACGGGTAAGTAGCGTCTCGCCGAACCGCTTGAGCTGGACACGATCGGTCCGGTACCCGGTGAAGTAGCAGACGGCTCCGAGAAAGACATACGACAGACCGAGGGCGAGCCCCGTGATGACGAGCGTGAACGGGAAGGCGTACATGGGTCGACTCTGCATGGCGCACGTGTCAATCCGGCGGTCGCGATGGCCGGCGTCATGGTTCCGTCATCTACTTGCGCCGCCGCCTCCTTCAGCCGATAATGGAGTATCTGGAGCGACGACGCGAGCTGGTTGAGGACCGGCTCGAAGCGGTCCTCGACGGCGTCGAACCCCCCACGCTCCGCGAACAGGTCGAACACGTCTCGTTGTCCGGGGGAAAGCGGGTTCGGCCGACGGTCACGCTGCTCGCGTGTGAGGCTGCGGGTGGCGGCAGCGCAGCCCGCGAAGATGCCGTCGACTTCGGTGTTGGCGTCGAACTCGTCCACAACGCCTCACTTGTCGTTGACGACATCATCGATGAGTCCGAGCTCAGGCGGGGGGTGACAGCTGCCCATGCGGAGTACGGCCACGGCCCGGCAATCATTGCCTCAGATGGGCTGCTCGGCGAGGCGTTCGCGCTCTTCTCGCGGGACGAGCGGGCGATGGAGATCGTGGCCGACGCGATGGTCGAACTCGGTGAAGGAGAGGCGACGGAACTGGTCGCCCAGCCTACTACGGAGGCGGAGTATCTCCAACTCGCGCGCCGAAAGACCGGTGCGCTGTTTCGTGCCGCTGCCGAGCTTGGGGCCGTGGCCGCTAACGCTGACCCCGCGACGGTGGAAACGTTTGGCGACTATGCAGAGCGCGTCGGGGTGGCATTTCAGATCCGCGACGACGTGCTTGACGCCACTGCCGACCCAGAGGAGTTGGGCAAGCCAACGGGACAGGACGCCGAGCTAGAGCGACCCTCGCTTGTTCAGGTGACCGACACCACCCCAGACGAGGCGAATGCGCTCGCGAGAGAGCACTCCGACGCGGCGCTGTCGGCACTCGAGGCGACGGGCGCCGAGGAGTCGCAGGCGCTTGCGTACCTCCGCGACCTCGCTGAGTTCGTTGTGGTACGCGAACGGTAGTCAGGTCGCGGTCGGCGGGTCGCGCTGAAACCGCGACTCCGCGACGGCGAAGGCGAGCGTGCTCGCCAGTCCGAGCAGCGTGCCCGCCGTAAGCGCCGCAGCGAGGTACGTGAGCGTCGCGAACTCGAGACCGAGCAGGAACGCCGACAGCGCGTGGACGACCAGCGCGATGGCGACGACATAAAATGGCGCGTTAAGATAGCGCCATCTGAATCCCTCAGCGAGATACTCGTCAGTGACGCGGCCGAACGCTGCAACGACGCCGGCAGCTGCAAACCACTCGACAGCGCCGTAGGTGACGGCTGCGACCGCTTCGACTGGCGGCGGATCGCCGGTTACCGCCCGCTCCGTCAGGTACTCCTGGCCACCGATGATGCCGACTGCCACAAGCGCCAACGCGACCACGCTGGTGACGAGGGTCATTCGGCCCGTGTAGAGGGCGGTGCGGAGCCGGTCGGCCGCAGCGTCGACCGACTCCTCCAGTCCAAGGCCGCGAAAGAGGACGTAGAAGCCCAGGAGTGCCGAGAGAAAGCCCAGTGTCGAGCCGGGCAGGTTCAGCGAATCAGCGACAACGGCGACCGGGTAGATGAGCAGCAGGATCCCCAGCGGGACCAGGATAGTCCCCCGTGTCTCAGGGTCGTCGAGCACCTGCTTGATGGTGTAGTACATCGACTCGAGGTCCTGTGCCTGTCGGACGACCACCCGGCGGACAGAGTCGATGGGGACCCGCGAGCGAATGACCGGAATAACGGACTCGTCCTGTGCGCCGTCCGTGACAACGACGGCACGCACATCCTCGCCGGTCTGAAGCGACGCGAGCACGCGATCGACCTCGTCGCCGACCGCGCGGTTGGCGGCCACGTCGCCGCGTGCTTCGCCAGTGACGACTGCCACCTCGACGGACTCGCCCTCGCGGGCGAACTCGTCGTAGATGTGCGTCCCCTCGAAGATGACGTTCACGTCGGAGTCCTCCGGGTCGGCGGTGGCGAGCGCGACTGCAGCGTCCTCGACGCGCTCGCGGCCGACGACCGGCGTCTCGTGGCCGGTCTTCCGCCCGAGGTCGTCGTCAAGGTCGACGCACAGCACCAGCAGCATTGGCCGCAGGTAGGCAATCGGGGGTTAACTCTCTTCGGGCGGCGTACGCCAGGTCCACCGGGCATCGAGCGCGTAGCGGTACAACCCCGACGGGACAATCGCACAGAGGTTCGCGGCGAGGTACCCGACGTCGCCGTGAGCGACAAGCAGATACAGGAGTCCGGTCTGGAGCGGGATGGCTGACCCACGCACGAGATTCGTACGGAGCAGTCCCGAAAAGAAGGTGCCGCCGCCATTCGGCCGGTCGGAGAATGTCCAGGCGTCGTTGATGACGTACTGTGAGACAATCGTGACCTCGATAGCAATGATTGCGCCGACGAGGTAGTAGATCCCGACCGTATCGACCAGAAGGTACAGAAGCGCGGTCTGGAGCGCAGCGGCCGCGCCGCCGACGGTTGCAAACCGTGACAGCCGCCCGATCAGCGCTCGGTCGATGGCGGCTGTAGAGAGAGACATACCCGTATGTAGTTCTCTGGACTCATTAGTCTCCCGTCAGGCGTACCCCGACCAATAGTGGGCGAGGCCCAACCACTGCGCGTGGACGACTCTCACGCGTGAGCCCGAACGCACGACTTTTGCCGCTCGACAGGGAATACGAAACAACTGATGATCTCGAAGGGCTGTGAACAGTGCGCCAAGGGGGGGAAGATGGTGCTGTTTGTCTACGGCTACTGCGACCAGCGGGACTGCTTCTACTGTCCGCTCGGCGAGAACCGCAAGAACGTCACCCAGACGTACGCCAACGGGCGGCCGGTTGAGTCCGACGAAGATGTCATCGCGGAGGCGAAGCTGATGGACGCGTTGGGGACCTCAATCACCGGCGGCGAGCCACAGGAGGCGATGGCGAAGACGTGTCGCTACCTCCGCCTTCTCAAAGACGAGTTCGGCGAGGACCACCACACCCACCTCTACACCGGCATCACCGGCGGGCGGGAGAACATGCGCCGCCTCTCGGAGGCTGGCCTCGACGAGATCCGCTTTCACCCGCCGTACGAGCAGTGGGGCGACCTCCACGGCACCGAGTGGGAGGATATCCTCTACGTCGCTCGCGAAGAAGGGCTCAC
>CAYZJQ010000058.1:0-16775 GCA_964478805.1 uncultured Halobacteriales archaeon
AGCGCGCGCTCGACTTCGAGGCGCAGTCGGCGCCGTACGTCCAGTACGTCCACGCGCGCTGCTGTGGTATTCTCGAGGAGGCGCGGCAACGGGCCCCGGGCCCGGCAAGCGGGAAGCAGAGCGATCCGCGAGTCAGGGAGGCCAGTGACGTGCCCGACGACGTCGACGTGGGCACGCTCGTCGAGCCCGAGGAACGCGACCTGCTGCGCGACGTGGCGCGCTTCCCCGGCGTAATCGAGGATGCCGCCGCCGAACTGGAGCCTCACCGGGTCGCGACGTTCACCCGCGAGCTCGCGGAGGCGTTCAACGCGTTCTACCGTGAGTGTCCCGTGCTCGCGGCTGACGACCCCGCAGTCCGGGACGCGCGGCTCGCACTCGTCGCCGCCGCGCGGCATACGATGGCCAACGCGCTCGACGTCCTCGGCGTCGAGGCACCTGAGTCGATGTAAAAAGGCCCCGCGAGCCGGCTCGGTCAACGAGCCGCGTTAGAACAGTTCCTCCGCGTGGAGCGTGCCGTCGCGCAACTCACCGCGAACGGTCACTTCCTGGCCGAGCCGGACTTCTTCGCTCGTCGCGACCGTCAGCGCCTCCTCGCCGTTGTCGAGCATTACCGGGTCGCCGGTCTGTACGACGGTCCCGGTGAACTCGTGACTCTCGACGGCGGCGGTCTCGCCGCCCGACTCGGCGGGTGACCCGGCCGTCGGCTCGGTCGACTCCGAGGCCGAGGTGGCCTCGCCCCCAGAGGAGCCACCGGCGAACGCGCCGAGTCCTTGGTCGCTCGTCGCGTTGGCTTCCCCCCCGGCGTCCACGTCGGCCGCCGCGTCGGTCGCGCCGTCGTCGAGCAGTGACACCGTCGATCGCCAGCCGGCCGAGGCCTCAAGATCGTCCTGCCAGCCGTCTTGGATCTCGACATCCGCACACAGCAGTTCGTCGCCGGGGCCGATTTCCTTGTCCGCCTTGTCGCCCCACAGCGCGACGCGGAGGTCGCCCGTGGCGTCCTGCAGGCGGATGTTCCGGACCTGCCCCTCGCTACCGTCGTCGCGGTCGAAGGTACGTTTGGGGTCCGCTGAGCGGACCACCCCAGCGATGTCGACAGTCTGGCCGATCTCGACGCTCTCAATCTCGACGGTATCGGGGACGTAGGTCACGGCCTCGTCGATTTCCTCGACGGCGCCGCGCTCACCGACGTGGAGTTCGAGTGCGCCGTCGCGCTCGCGGACGTAGCCGTCGACAATCTCGACGGAGACGCCCGGCTCGAGATCGTCGGCCCGTGGCGCTTGGTCGTCCCACAGCGTCACGCGAACGCGGCCGGTTTCGTCCCCGATCGTGAGGTTCGCCACCCGTCCCTCCGAGCCGTCGTCGCGCGAGAACGTCCGTAGTTCGTCAGTGTCGAGCACACGGCCGACGAGATTCACGTCCGACTGGCCGATGGTGAGCCCCTCGATGCTCGCGGCGTCACCCACGTCGACGTCCACGTCGACGTCCTCATCGCCCTCGACACGGTCGGCGCTTACTTCCAGCCCATTGTACCCTTCCTTTGGACGACCGGCGATACGGAGCACGTCCCCGGCGTCGAGTTCCTCGATTGCGGCCTCGGCGTCCTCGTCCCACAGCGCCACACGGATGCGGCCGGTCTCGTCGGCCACTTCGAGGTTGACGACCTTGCCCTCAGCGTCGCCGTCGCGCTCGAACGTACGGAGGTCGCCGATCGAGAGCACCTTGGCGATGAACTTCGCCTCTTCCATGCCCGGCTCGATGTCGGCGATCCCCTCAACCTCTCCCTCCGTGAGTTCGTGCGCGATGAGCATCGCCGCCGTCTCCTCGTCGGCGAGGCCGCCCATTTGCTCGACCTTCGCCTCGACCGCCTCGCGGAATTCCTCCAGCGAGACGTCCTCGGCATCGAGGCCCTCGTAGACCTCCTCGATGTCGCTCATTTCTATCGATGACACGGGAGGGTTCCGATTAAGGGTTGCCGTTGGCCGTGCACGGCGGTCCTCTGCAAGCACACACGCTGCCCGCAGCGTGCTACTCCAACGCGCGGCGCGCACCCAATCGTAACCCCTTTACCCACCAGCAGGGTATCTGGGAGTGAGTCCGGTTAGGGTAGTGGACTATCCTCTTGGCTTGCGGAGCCAGGGACCAGCGTTCAAATCGCTGACCGGACGTTCTCACCGCGTCACGCGCTCAGCTCTGCTCATGTTATAGGCCGACCCGCAGCCCACACGCTCTTTACCCCGTCAGGCGAACGGAGGATATGTTACTTCAGGCCGGCATCCCCAATCTGGGACTTGAGTTCTTCATCTTCAATCTCGTCATCGCCGTCATCGTGGGCTACTTAACCTACCAGAACGCCGAGAGTCGTGGCGAGAACGGCACGCTGTGGGGCGGCATCATGGCCGCCGCCTCGTTCTTCCTCTCGCTTTTTGGCTTTCTCGTTGTCTTCGCAATCTACTACCTCCTGGTTATTCGGAAGTAATGTGAATAGCTGTCACAATAGGTGAATGTGTGCTCCGGGGCGGGATATATAGCACATACGACGGTTTTTGAGGGTGGTCGGCGGAGCCTCGGATACGCATGGCGACCGACCGACACGGAGCCGCGGTTGACGACCCGACGGTGAGGGACGCGGTCGTGGCGCGGCTCGACGCCCCACGCACGGACGACCCGGTCCGGCTGGCTGTTCTCGCTGACCCCCACGTCACCGGCGAGGCGACCCGGACTTGGAAGGTGTACCACCGGACCGTCGAGCGACTGCGGACCGCAATCGCAGACGTGGAGTCGCAGGGCCTTGACGCTGTCCTGCTGGCCGGCGACCTGACGAAGGACGGCGCCCCTGCGGAGTTCGCGCTTACCGACGAGTTGCTCGCCGACCTCTCAACGCCGTTTGTCGCCGTCCCCGGCAATCACGACGTGCCCAAGCCCCGCTGGGACGACCACCACACGCCCCCCGCCGAGGCGTTTGCCCGGGCGTACGCCGCCGGCACCTACCCGTTTGTCGAACGGATTGGCGGTCTTGACCTGGTCGGGCTGAACTCCGCGTCGGCCCGCGACGGCTCGCTGGCTGACACC
This sequence comes from uncultured Halobacteriales archaeon, assembly GCA_964478805.1. Classification (GTDB taxonomy): domain Archaea; phylum Halobacteriota; class Halobacteria; order Halobacteriales; family Haloarculaceae; genus Halosegnis. Next base: position 3,070 of record CAYZJQ010000058.1, read on the forward strand.
CACGAGGGCGCCGTCGGCGCAGCCACACGTGACTGGCTGACACGGACGCTTCCCGAGCTTGAGCACCCGATCGTCCTACTCCATCACAACCTCTCACACCCGCGAACCCACACCGGGTCATTCCCGGATGCCGACTTCTACCAGGTCGCGGACGCGGCGCCGCTGCGCGAGACGCTCGTCGCTGGCGGCGCTGAACTCGTCATTTCCGGACACATCCACTGGCCGGCCATCGGAGAGCGCGACGGGCTCACCGAGCTCGTCGCACCGGCCGTCTGTTCGTATCCGCAGGCGTACCTCCTGCTGGAGATCGGCCCCGAGGGGACGACCGTCCGGTTCGTTCCGCTCGCCGACCGCCCCGGGCTTGAGGAAGCGTACGACCACGCTCGACGGGGCAACGACCACGGCCGAGGGATCGCGACGTGGGCCGATGACGGCCGGCTGGAGGCCCTGTTCGATGGTGGGCGAGTCCCCGTGCGGAGGCGGGTCGCGTGACCGACGCCGACCGGCTCGACGCGGCGCGCGACCGACTCCGGACGGAGCGACGTCGCGTCGTCGACGAGCGCGAGGCGTTCGAGGCATTCCGCCGGCGAACGGCCGACATCACCCCGCAGGCGGCAGGAACTGGCGGCCAAGGCGTCCCGGTGGGCCACCCGACGGGCGGTGCGGTCCGGAACAACACCGGGGCTGCAGCCGTCCGTGAAGCCTATGCATCGACAGTCATGTCGGTACCTCACTATGACGAGGAGTACGGCGAGCCGTACCGCGAGAGCATTGCGATCGAGTTCGGGCCTGACCTCGCCGCGGCGCTGGATGCGGGCTTCGACGCGCGGACAAAGCGAGCCACTCTCGCAGCGGCCGAGCGCGGCATTGATGACCGCGAGCGACTGCTGGCGGCATTAGACGAAGAGGCTGACTCGCTGGCCGATGCCCGCGCCGCAGTCGAACGGGTGCTCGACGAGCTCGCCGATCTCCGGGTGGAGGTCAAGAGCGAGCGGTACGGCACCCTCGACGCGGTCCGCGTCCAGTTGGAGCGACTGGCCGATGACTGCGACGCTGCGGCGGCCGACCGGCAGGCACACGTCCGCGAACACCACGAACAGCTCGGGCTCCCCGACGAGTACCCGTCGATCCAGCAGTATCTTTACTGTGAGTTGGACGCTGTCCACCCAGCGCTGGCAACACTCGCCGAGGTGGCCGAACTCGTCCGCCAGGACCGCAAGCGCGTTGAGCGCCGACTTGCGCGGTTTGGCTGACGGACTGTTTTTGTCCCTCGACGCGAAGCCGTAGCTATGGATGTCCCGCTCGCCGCGCGGCTGCGCGCCGGCGTCGCTGTGTTCAACGCCGGCTACTACCACGCCGCCCACGACGCCTGGGAGCCGGCGTATCTCACTGCCGAGGACGAGCGGCGTGACTTCCTGCAGGGGCTCATTCAGTTCACCGCCGCGGCCCACCACGCAGCGCGGGACAACCATGATGGCGCGACCGGACTGGCGACCAGCGCGCTTGCGTACCTCGACGAGGTCGCCCCCCGAGGTCTCGACCTCGACCCCGTTCGCGCCTGGCTCCGAACCTGCCGGGACGACGTGGCCGCCGCCGGCCGGCCTCCGCCGCTCGAACTGGACGGTGAGCGACCCGGACTGGCCGATCTCGAGTACCCGGCCGCGGCCGTCGCGGCACCACTCGTCGCCGCGGCGACTAGCGACGACGCCGACACGCTCCGGGCGGGCGCCGAGTACGCGCTCGCAGATCTCCGCGACGAGGTAGTGGGGAGCCCGTTCGTGACGCTCGTGCTGGACTTCCTCGATGAAAGCGACCGCGACGGTCCGGACCGTCGCGGTATCGTCGCCCAGCGACTCGCACAACACGTCCAGCGACGGCAGTCACGCGAGTCGGACGTGGAAGGGCTGTTCGACTGATCACTCGCCCAACAGCGGTACGAATCGGACGCCGCCGTGGTCCGTCCGCTCGCGTACCTCGCTGCCGTCGCCGACGACGAACCGGACGAGCCGCTGTGTTCGCTCGCCGACCGGGGCGAGGAGAACGCCACCGGGGCGGACTTGTTCGAACAGCGAGGTGGGCACCTCGGGCGCGGCACAGGTGAGATAGCAGGCGTCGTAGAGGGCGTGCTCCGGCCAGCCGTCGCGGCCGTCACCGGCGCGGACGTGAATGTCGTAGCCGAATGCGTCGAGTCGCTTGCGGGCCGCCGCCGCGAGGTCGTCGTGGTACTCGACAGAGTATACCTCGGCGCCGAGCTCGGTGGTGACCGCCGCGTGATAGCCACAGCCCGTCCCGATCTCCAGCACGCGGTCGTCCGGCTCGATGTGCAGAAGGTCGGCCATCACCGCGACCATGTGGGGGGCGGAGATAGTCTGGTTTGCGCCGATAGGAAGCGGACGATCGGCGTACGCGTCCGACTCGCGAGCGGGGGGAACAAACTCGTGGCGCGGCACCGCAGCGAGCGCGTTGAGCACCCGTTCGTCGGCGTCTGTGCGCTCGCGGAGCCGGTCGAGCAGTCGCGAGCGGGCGCGGTCGTGATCGTGGTCGGTCACCGCCTTACCAGGCCGACCAGGCGCTTGACGTCTCATCGCGGGCGTACACTCGCTTGAGATCTTTTGCAAGCGCCGAGTCGCCGGTATACTCGAACTGCTTGCGGTCGTACGCCGCGACGCCGTCGCGGATGACCAGCCCCTCGACGGTGAACTGTTCGTCGCCGTACTGGACCGTCTCGTCGACCATGAACTGCTCGTCGCCCGGCACCCGCAGTTCGAGCGAGCGGGTCTCTTCTCGGCCTCCGTCCTTCGGATGAAGCGTCACGTCGACGGTGACGTTCTCGACGGCGCGGGTCCACAGCGTCTCAACCTCCTCGAAGGGGACACGCCCGCGGCGGCCCTCATCGGTCTCGATGGCTGTGATGCGCACCTGCATCAGCGCTTCCGGCGTATCGAGAAGGAACTCGTCGCCGACCTCGACCTGCTCGTCGGGCGCCGTCTCACGGCTCGTGGTGAACGACTCTCCCTCTTGGGAGACGATCACCCGGCGCTCGACCGTCTCCTCCTCGGGGAGCGAACTCTTGTGGGTGTGCCCGCACTCGCTGCACCGCAGCGTGGCGGGGTCGCCGTCCTTCAGGACCTCATGGGCGGTCGGCGCGGCCGGGGAACACGACGGACACGCGACCGCAACGCGTGACTGGCTCATTACCGGTAATCTCGTCCGCGAGACCAAAAGCGCGTGGACTGGCGGCTACGGCGCGCGGTACGCACGGACCGCTCCGTCGACGGTCGCGTACAGCAGGTCGTCAGCCGCAGCAAGCCCCGACGTGTCGACCCCGAGGGACCACCGCTCGCGGCCGTCCTCGGTGTCGAGCGCGTAGATGCCGTCGGCGGTGGAGAGGAGGGCGACATCGCTGGTGGCGAGGATACGACCGGTCGGCGCGGGAGTGACGGTCGCCTCCCAGGCCACCGTCCCATCTGTCGCCGACATCGCCGTGACGGTCGTCGCCTCGTCTGTCGTCGAGACGTAGTATGTCCGCGCCGGGCCACCGCTCATCTCGCCCGACCGCCCGCCCGGCGGGACGCCCTGCGACCAGTCGTGGCCGCCCACGCCGACGGCTGTCGTGTCGACGTTCCCGAAGAAGGCGTCGACGGCGTACACCGTCCCGTCGCGGTGGTACTGCTCGGACGGGAAGTCCGCACCTGGTCGGGGAGACTCGCCGAGCAGCGCGCCGTCGGCGGCGTTGAGGCGCCAAAACCGGCTGTCGCGAGAGCCACTGGAGACGAACACGCGCTTCGGCGCGGCGAACAGCGGCGGCTTCCACACCTCGCCGAGGTCGGTCCGCCACCGCTCCGTCCCGTCGAGGTCGTGCGCGACGACGGTCGGTGTCCCGTCCTGCAGCCAGTAGACGCCGTGGTCGGCGACGACGACGGCGACCCGCCCCGGCGTCTCGACCCGCCACCGTTCCGTCCCGTCGGCCGCGAGGGCAACGAGTGCGCCGCCTGTGGGAACGTACACGGTGCCGTCGCGGACCCACGGCGCACCGGCCGTCTCGCCGACCGTGGCCGTCCAGACCGACTCGCCGGTGCGAGCGTTGAGCGCGCGCAACAGGCCATCCGTGCCGCCGACGTATGCGGTTCCATCGGCGACGACTGGCGCGGAGAGGGCTGTCCCGGTGTCGACCTGCCACAGGAGTCCTGGGCGAGCGGTGGGGCCGGGTGCAGTCGTCCCGTTGCTCAGGCCGGAGTCATGGGACGGCGCAGCCCAGTCGGTGTCGACGCTGTCGGGCGGGACAGGCGTCGGTGTCGTGGTAGGGGTCGCTGTGGTCGTCGGTGACACGGCCGGCGATGCCGACCGGTCCGGGCCACCGAGACAGCCGGTGACCGCGGCCGCACCGAGCGACACGAGGAGAGCTCGACGCGAACGAGGCATACGCGCCGGTCACGCCGGCGTCGGTAAGTGCCTTCCGTAGGGCACGACGCGCGTCGAACCCACCGGCCGGCCGGGCCTTTGTCGGCGGAGCGACGAGCGCCGGCGTGGCCGTACTCGACGCCGTCGTTCGGGGCTACGTCGGCTACGTCGTCGCCGCGACGCTCGCACTCGGGGGCCGCAGCGGCCCTCGGACAGGTGCTCCCGGGCGGCTGGGCACTGTTCGTCGGCGTTGTGGCCGTCGTCCTGCTGGCGTTCGGGGGGCGGGCTGATACGCGCTCTCTCGGTAGTTACAAGGGATTTCGGCGACCGGCGACGACCGTCAAATATGAGCGACCTCGTCGGCCCGCTCGCCGACGGCCGGGTCCTGCTGACGGTCGCCGCGCTTGTGGGTGTCGTGTTCGTAGCGGTCGGAAGTTACCTCACCCGGCTGGTCGGGGTTCCGGTTCCGGACACGTCGATCTTCGCGGTTGCGGGCGTTCTCCTCGGCCTCGTGACGGTGTTGGTCGGCCACGTCGCGTGGCACGCGCGGTAGCCGCACTCTTGAGGGCCCGAGCGTATCACTCGACCCACGGACGCTCCACGTCCGCGCCGTCTCGCGGCTCACCCCGCTCATCGCTCGACCTTCGGGAGGTCTACGACCTCCCCGTCCGCGTACACGGTCGGGTCACGGAGCACGCCATCGGAGTGGATGGGAGCGCTCGTGTCACCGCCGATGGAGGCGTTGTCGCCAACGGCGATGTGGACCGTCCCCCCCGCCTTCTCGTCGAGGAGGACCGACCCCACCAGCTCGGAGACGGCGACGTTCGTTCCGATGCCGAGTTCCGCGAGGTTGTAGGCGTCCTGCCCCACGTCTTCGGCGGCGCGCTCGAACTCTGCGGCCACGTCCGGGTCCGAGAACTCCGTCACCTGTCCGTCCTCGACAGTCACCTCGACGGTGTGGCCCGCCTCAAGGAGACCGTGCGGGCTGATGGTTCCGTCGACGACGTACCGGCCGTTCGCCGACGCCGGGGCGACGAACACCTCACCGGCGGGGAGGTTCGAGAAGTCGCCCGCGTTGTGAATGATGCCGGTGTCCTCCATCCAGGTCCGGTCGCCGATCTCGAAGGTGATATCGGTTCCAGCGGATGTCGTCACCCGAATCTCATCGGCGTCGGCGACCTGCGCGTAGACACCCTCACACTCGGCGGCGATCTCGGCGTAATCGGCGTCCAGACCGACCTCGAAGACGGTCTCAGTGATGCCCGGCAGGGTGGCACCGCGCGCGCTGGCCTCACAGGCCGCGGACCGGGCGCGGGTGTGCGACAGCGACTTTGTCGTTGGGGCGAGAAACGTATCAGCCTCGCGCATCGCGGCGGCGACGGCCGCCGGGGGCTCCTCGGCGTGCTGATCGCGTGGCGGGAACTGCACGAACTGTGCGTCGTGGGTAATGTCACGTGCGGCCTCATACAGCGCCCGACCGATCGGCTCGCGCTCGTCGTCGGTGACGACGAGACACGACTCGTCGGACTCGAGATTGAGACACTGGCGGACGGCCGTGCGAGCGGGCGTGGCGAGATCGTCGGACATACTCGCGGTTGTGGCGGTTAGCGCTTGAATCCTCCTCTCGGCGAATCGCTCGGACGTAGCCCTTTTGCCGCTGCTCGCCCCACGCTCGGGTAATGACTGACGAGCAGGAGACCGACGACCGCCCCGACCCGGCCGAGGACCACGCCTTCTCGGAAGGGCAGGGGTTCGACGACCCGTACCAAGGGTTCGATCTTGACCCCCCCGAGTTGACGGTCGACGCCGGAAAGGTCGACCCCGTGGACTCACGGGTCATCGCGGACGAACTCGACCGTCGACAGACCGTCGCGGACGATGTCGACGCCGACGAACTCATCGACGTGGGGCTGTCGTACATGGGCATCCAGCGGTTCGAACAGGCCGTCGACACCTTCGAGCGCGCCGCCCGCTTCACCGAGGACGACACCACGCGCCAGGAAGCGTGGGTAAACAAAGGCGCCGCCCACGCCGAGTTAGAGGAGTGGCAGGCTGCGATCGACTCCTACCGCGAGGCGCTGTATGTCGACAGCGAGGGCGAACACGCCGCCGCCGCGGAGACGAACCTCGCGTACGCGCTGTGGGAGTCGGGCGCGACTGAACAGGCGCTCGAGCATGCCGAGGCGGCCGTCGAAATCGACCCGCGTCACCCGCAGGCGTGGTACAATCGCGGCTTCTTTCTCCTGGAACGCGGCCTCGCCGAGGACGCCGTCAACGCCTTCGAGAACGCCCAGCGGCTCGGCTTCCGCTCGCCCGAACTGCTTGAGGAACTCGCCCGTGGCTACGAGGAACTTGGCCAGGACGAGCGTGCCGAAGAGCTCGCCAACGAGGCCGAGGAAGTCAGACAGAAGCGCGAGGAGGAGCTGATCGAGTGATGCTGTTGGCGGAGCGCGACACTCCCGAGGGCCTGCTCGTCTCGGTCTGTGACGAGGATGTCCTCGGCGAGACGTTCGAGAACGGCGCGGTCTCGCTCACCGTCGATCCCGAATTCTACGACGGGAAGCCGGCCGATGCCGAGGCCGTGACCGACGCACTCGCCCGGTGTTCGGTGGCGAACCTTGTCGGCAGCGAGTCAGTGGCGGTTGCCGTCGACGCGGGCTTCGTTGTCGAAGGGAACGTGTTGGATCTTGACGGGACACGCCACGCCCAGTACCTCCGCCTGTAGTTCTCGTCGCAGGGACGCGGCCCAGTGCACACAGTTGCCTGCGGGTCTGTCAGACCCTTAGCTGTCGACCGGTTCAAACCCCTCGCCAACAAGTGCGAACACACCGACCCCAATGAGCCCGACGACTGTCGCGGTCCCGAACGCGACGGCAGGCGAGAGCGCGTACAACGCACCCCCGACTGCCGCTGACGGCACGGTTACGCTGTTGCGAACGAGGTAATAGGAGCCGGTGACGCGCCCCCCTGCGTCTCGCTCCGCGGGGCCGACGATGAGCGCCTTGTGGGCGGGGAGGCCGGCGAACCGCAGCCCGGAGAAGGCGAACAGGCCGACCAGCAGGGCGGCAGGCGGAACGACCAACGGACCCAGCTGGACCGCGTCGCCGGGGGCGAGTACGAGCAATGCCGGAAACGTCGCATACACAAGAAAGCCGAGGCCGACAACGGGCTTGAGCCCGACGCGGTCGGCGAGCCGCGAGATGGGCACCATCGAGGCAAGTGCAACGGCCATCTCCACCGCGAGTAGGACGCCGAAGAACGCCTGCGGTGAGAGCGCGCCGACGAGCGGGAGCGTGACGGGCCCGTCGAGGTAGCTGACAACGAACACGACGAAGAACACGTACACCATTCCGTTGGCAAAGCGCACGAGCGTGTCGGCGGCCAGCAGCGGTGGAAGTTCCGTAGGGAGTGCCCGCAGGTCCGCGAGCACGTTCGAGACACCGGCGAAGGACTTCCCGACCGTATCGTTCCCGGCGTCATAGAGGACGTGTTGTGCGAGGGTACCGGTCAGCGCGACGATCGCCGCACCGGCTAGGACGATCCGGAAGCCGAGCTCAAAGGTATACACAGAGAGTGCGGCCGCCACGAGCAGTGGCCCGAGCAGGAAGGCCAGCCGGCGGACGGTCTCGGTCGCAGCAAAGCCGGTCGCCAGCTGATCCGGTTCGACGGTTTGTTTCACGACGGCGAAGGTCGCCCCGAGACCGAACGACTTCCAGCACTGGACGAGAAAGAGGCCGAGAAAGACGACGACTGGGAACGTCAGCTCGGGGACCGTGACGGGGCCGAGGGCGATGGCCGGGACGATGAGCGGCGGGACGAGTCCGGCGACGGCCCACAGCGCAAACCCGATGGCCGACAGGAGGCCGAACAGGGTGAGCGCGCGCCGCGAGCCGATACGGTCGGAAATCGCGCCACCCGGGTACGGGTAGACGGCCGAGACCAGGTTGCCGAGCGAGCCGAACAGCCCGACAACGAGCGGCCCGGCGCCGAGTGCGAACAGGTACTCGGCCATGTACTGGTTGGTCCCTTGGTAGCCGAGCGAGAAGGCAAACATCGCGACCGAGAGCACGAGCACGTCACGTTCCAGAGCGAGGTAGCCGCGCAGAGTTCCGAACAAGTCCGTCCGGGCCTCGACACGCGCGCCGTCGGACATACTCTTGCTTGGTGAGGCTGGTAGTTCGGTGTTGCTATCGGTACTATTCAGACGTGTATAACACTATATAGACACAGGAGGTGATGGGTGGACATGGCCTTCAGTGAGGTCCGAAGGAACCCCGGAGGCTATTGTGTCGGCCGCCATCGTGGGCGGTATGGACTTCGACGCCCTCGTGGAACCGTCTGAGGAGGCGATACGGTTCGTCGAGGTCGCGGCGGCGTACATCCTTGTGGGGTTGTTCGCCATCGGCGTTGTCGACCTACTGTTACAGATTCTCGATGCCATCTGGTTGTCCGTGCAGACAGGCGGCGAGGTCGGGATCACCGACCCGAACGTCGTGGTTGGGTTCATTGATACCGCCCTATTGTTGTTCATTATTGTCGAGATCTACCAGACCGTCGTCGCCTACACCCGTGAGGAGAGCGTCGTCCGCATCGTCATCATCGCTGCCATTATCGCCGTCTCGCGGAAGATCATAAGTTTCCGCCCGGGCGAGACCGTCGGCACGAACGATCTCATTTTTGCTGGGACTTTCGCGTTGCTACTCCTAGTGCTTGTCGCCGCGCTGTATGTCCTTCGCGTGACCGAAGGGAACCCGCCAGAGTGAGTCGGCGACGAGCCGGTTGGCGGCTTATGTTGCGCGTCGTACGAGTAGGGCGACGGCCAGCAGCGCCACGACGGCCGCGACTGGCGTGAAGCCGGGAAGGCCGGCTGTCGGCGGCTCTGGCGTCATCGTAGTAGTTGTCGTCGCCGTGGCGGTCGGCGTCGCGCTCGTTGCGGTCGCGACGCCCTGGATACTCACCTCGTTTGAGGTGACACCGTCAGTCTCGGCGATAATAGCGTGTTCACCCTCGGTGTCGATTGCGATGCCGGCAGTCCCCTCGGCACCGGTGGTAGCGACCGCCTCGCCGTCGAGCCGGACCGTCGCGTTGGGGACGCGCTGATCGTACTCGTTGCGGACCGTCACCTGGACGGTTTCACCGACAACGACGCGCCCGTTCGCGGCCGTCAAATTAAGCGCCGGTTCACGATTGATGACGAGCGTCTGGCTCCCACCCTCAGCGCCGACGAACAGCGACGTGGTGTTCGTGGCGTACCCATCTCCAGTTGCGGTGACACTGTACCGGGTGTTCACCGGGACGGTGAATGTCACGGTGCCGCCAGTCAGCTGCTGTGTGCCAATACCTTCGACCTCAACGCGGGCGTCTGAGAGCTGGCGCGGCGGCGAGAAGTGATCGTCGACGACGCGGAACTGGACGTTGGTGGTACCGCGACGCATCGATACTTGGAGGCTGGTATCAGCACCAACCTCCTCGCGGGTCAGGTTGCGGTAGTACCCGCGCTTGAAGACTTCGAGGAAGTAGTCGCCCTGTTCGACTTCGGGCGTCGTGAACTCGCCGTCGGCGTCCGTTTCGCCCTCGACAATGACCTCACCGTCGACGCGTAAACGCACTCGGGCGTCTGCCACCGGCCCCTCGGTGTCGTTGGCGGTCACGGTGAGTTGCCCTTTTGATGCGACCTCCACTGTGACCTCCCGTTCGCTTGCGTCCTCAACGACGACCGGGCGATTCCGAATAAAATCAGCGCTCTCAGCGTTGACTTCGATGTCGGCCCCTTCAGGGACGTCAACGAAGGCCTTCCCGTTACTTGCCGTCTCCACGGTGGCGCTGCCGTCATCCCACGTCGCTTCGACCGTGGCGTCACCGACAGACGTCCCCGAATCGGTGACGACGGAGACGGTGAGTGTCACCTCGTCGGGCTGTGCGGCGGCTGGAGCGACCCCGGCGACGGCTGACGTCATGAGGAGCCCGGCCAGCAGCAGGACAGTTCGCATATCCCACACCACTGTGGCAAGGGGCTTAAGCATCCACGTCGGTTCGTCTCCTCAGTCCTCAAGTCGATCTATTGTCGCTCGGAATAAGCCGTCGAGAATTTCCGGCGTCGTCGGGTGGTACGCCCGGTCGGGCACGTCGCGCACGTCCATTTCAGTCTCGATTATTACCTGCATCGTTTTCGCCATTGCATCTGCATGGTGATGGAGGCCCTGCCAGCCGAGCACCGTCCCGTCGGCCGCAACGACGAGCGAACCACGACCGAACGGTACCGACTTCGTTTTGAAAACGCCGTCGTCGCTCGCTTCGCGCTCGACGTGAACGACCTCGTGGCCTGCGGCCTCGGCCGACTTCTTTGAGTGACCCACTCGCGCGTACGGATACGCGCCCAGTCCAGAGAAGACGACGTGATGGTGCGTGTTCTCGTACTCCGTGAGGGGACCGGCGGCCGTGGCTGATTTCCCGGAGCTGGCTCGCTCGGCGTCTTTCAGGATGTTTTCAGCCGCGAGGTGGCCGTGTTCTTTCGCGACGTGGAGGATCGGCTCCTTCCCGTTAGCGTCGCCGACGACGTACACCTGGGTGTCGTCGTGGGTCTGCATCGTGTCGCGCACCCATCCCTCGCCGGCTTCAATACCGGCCGCTGCAAGATCCAATCCGTCGAGGTTCGGCCGGCGGCCGGTGAACACATACAGTCCCTCGGCCTCGACGATACCCTCACCGTCGGGCGTCTCGAGCTGGAGTCGGACTCCCTCGTCGGTCCGTTCGACACCCTGCTCGTAGGCGTTCGTGATGACCTCGATGTCGAACGCCTCCCGGTACAATGTGAGGAGGTCATCGCCGTAGGCGGGGTCGGCCTCGTCGAGTGGGCGGTCGTCGTGTTCGACGACTGTGCAGTCAACGCCGCCCACCTCGGAGAGGTACGGGACGAGTTCGAGCCCGACGTAGCCAAAGCCCATGACGATCGCGGAGTCGGGGAACGTAGTCGCGTCGAGAACGTCCGCACTGGTGGCGAACGAACCCGTGTCGAGCCCGTCGAGATCGGGAACGGTCGGGACGGAGCCGGTGGCGATAACGACGTAGTCGGCGTCGAGAACGTGGTGATCAACGGCCACCTGTCGCTGGCCGACAAAGCGCGCTGTCCCACGGAGAAAGTCGACGCCGTTGCGGTCAGCGAGGTCTTCGACCGCTGCGCGGCGGTGGGCCGCCCAGTTTGACGTGTGTGCGTTCTTTCGCGCGACCACGCGCTCGATGTCCACCTCGGGTACGCCCGAGAGCCGCTCATCGTGGCGTGCGAGGAAGCGGTGGTCGCCTGCCGAGAGCAGCTCTTTCGACGGCATGCAGCCACGGAGGATGCAGAGCCCACCGCCGGGGTCGCCATCGTCGACGAGCGTGAGCTGGTCGACGGAACCGGCGAGCCGATCAGCGGCCGCGATGCCGGCGCTCCCATACGCGCCGATGACAACCACGTGCATACCGGGGGCTCGCCATCATTGTGCTTGAATCCTCCCCCTGTGTGCGCAGTATCTTCTTCACTCCTCTGGCTGGCCGGCCACGGCGAGCAGGTCATCGTACGAGTAAGCGGCCAGCGGGCCGGCACTGCTCCGTGCGAGCGCGTGTGCAGCCGTGCCTACGGCCAGCGCTCGCTCGACACCGTCGTCCATTAGTCGCCGGGCCAGAAAGGTACCGGCAAAGGCAGCCGCCGCCCCTGCGGGATCGGTCTCGTCGGCTTCGAGGGTGTCCGTCTCGTAGACGGTGGCGTCGTGCCACGCGAGCAGCGTCCGGTCGCGCACCAGCCCAACGGTCTCGAGGTCGTTGCTGGTCGCGACAACGTGGGCGACCTGCTCCGGCGGGCCGTCGCGGTCAAACACCGCCGCGACCGCAGCCTCGGTCGCGACAAGCGCCGTCGCTGCCGGCATGCACTTTTCGATTGCCGCGCGGGCCGCGTCGATATTGTCGGGTACTGAAAGCAGGCCGAGCGCCGCCGTCGCGCCCGCTTTGACAGCTGCTGTAAGGAAGTCGCCGCCGACCTGGGCCGCAGCGTCACTCGCCGTCAGCGTCCCCGTGGTGACGTACGCACACCCATCCGGGCCTGGTGGCTCGGGGTCGACCGCATCGGGGTCAAGCCCCGCGAGCGCACTATCGGCGCGGTCAGTCACGCGTCGCTCCGGAGCAGGCGCGCTCGCCGCCTGGCGGAAGACAAGCGGTTGACGACCAGGCGCGTGGTCGACGCAAAGCTCGATGTCGTGGTGTCTGAGTTCGCCGGCAGCCCGCTCTCCGAGCGGGCTATTTGGCAAGACAGTCGTGTGACGGGTAGGGACATCAGCACGCCGAGCGGCAACGGCGGCGGCCGCCTCGTCTCCCGCCGCGTAGACGCGGTAATCACCAGCTGTCGCCAGCCGCTCGCCGCTGGGTGGTTCGAGCTGCAACAGCGTCTCGCCGAAGGTCGCGAACATACGCTTGCGTCGCCCGCCGGGGGCTTAGTCCTCCGGACGACTATCCGCCGTGACCCGGGTAATCCCGCTCGAAACGCGACTCTAATTCCTCACGGGCGACTTCGATGACGACAGGCCGGCCGTGCGGGCAGGCGTAGGGGTTCTCACAGTCGTCCAGCGCCGCAAGCAGCGCCGTCACCGAGCCCTCCGTGAGCGAGACGTTCCCCGTCACCGCCGGGTGGCAGGCGAGGTCGGCAAGTATGTCATCGACTGCTCGCTCGATGGTACGATCCGGGTCACCCTCAGCGACATCCGTGAGGAGGTCGCGGGCAAGCTCCTCGACGTCGGTATCCGCGAGCAGCGCGGGAACGGCGGTAAGCCGGAGCGTGCGTGTTGTATCGCGGTCAACCTGGAAACCCAGCCGTGTGAGTGCGTCGCTGGCAACGTCGGCAAGCGCCGCCTCCGTCGTTGTCAACTCGACGGTGACCGGTTCGGCGAGCGTCTGTGTCACCACGTCACCGGCGAACCGCTCCCGGAGCCGCTCGAAGTGGACCCGCTCGTCAGCCGCGTGCTGGTCGAGTAGAACGAGGCCATCGTCCGTCTCCGCAACGATGTAGGTCTCGTGTAATTGACCGAGCACCCGCATCGAGGGGAGTCTCGCGAACTCGTGATCGGTCGGGTCACTCCCGTCAAGCGTCGACTGCGTCGGCGACGCACGGAACCGACGGTCCGCGGTGGCGGCGCTCGACGGTGCGTTCGCAGTTGTGGTGGCGTCGACCGACGAATGTGCTTCCGTCTCGTCAACGTTTCCGGGAGGTCGCTCGTTCGTTTTCGCGGGCTCATCCGGTTTGTGCGTGGGCTCGGCTGGCGTGCCGTGGGTCGCAC
>CAYZJQ010000059.1:0-14857 GCA_964478805.1 uncultured Halobacteriales archaeon
AGCGCCGACGCGACGCTGTTCGGCGCCGCGGGCGAGACGGCTGCAGACGTCATCCTCCCGCTCCGGGAGGCCGTCGGCTCGTTCGTCAACGTCCGACCGGCTCGGGCCCATCCGGGCGTTGACGCCCTCCGCCCGGAGACGGACGTAGTCTTCCTGCGCGAGAACACCGAGGGCGTTTACGCCGGCCATGAGGATCGGCTCTCCGACGACCTCTCGACGCTGACGCGCGTGACGACCACGTCGGCCTCCGAGCGGCTCGCCACGTTCGCCTGCGAGTACGTGACCGAGCGGGGCCTCGACAGCTTCCACATCGCGCACAAGGCGAACGTGATGCGGGAGACGGACGGCCGGTTCCGCGACGCCGTCGTCGACGTGGCCGACGCACACGACATCGAGACCAAGGAGGTGCTGATGGACGCGTTCGCCACCCATCTGCCGCTCGACCCGACGCGGTTCGACGTGGTGGTCTGTCCAAACCTCGCGGGCGACGTGCTCTCGGACCTCGCCGCAGGACTCGTCGGTGGGCTCGGGCTGCTCCCCTCTGCGAACGTCGGCCCGGAGAACGCGCTGTTCGAGCCGGTCCACGGCACCGCCCCGGACATCGCCGGACAGGGCGTCGCCAACCCGGCCGCGGCGCTGTTCTCGGCCGCGATGCTACTCGAACATCTCGGATACAACGCGGCGGGCCGAGACGTGCGGAACGCCGTCGAGGGAGTGCTCGAGTCGGGACCGCGCACGCCGGATCTCGGCGGCGACGCCGCGACCGACGAGGCGACCACCGCCGTTCGCGACCGGCTGTAGAGCTACTCGCCGCCCTGCCGGTACAATTCCACGACGTCGTCCCACGAGCCGTTCGCCTCAAGACGCTCCTGGAGCTGTTTCGCGTATTCGTCGGTGAGCTGTTCGGCCTCCCGAACCCGCTGTTCGCGGTCTTTGCCGCCACCAGACGACGACCCGCCACCGAGCCCGAGCGCGGATTTCAACGAACCGAGCACGCCACCGTCGGAGTCCTCCTGTTGTGGCGCTCCCATCGCGGTCTGTTGAGCCACCTTCTCGAGTTCCGGCATGACGTCACGGAGACTCGAGGTGTCGGCATAAAGCCGCGGGTCATCGCCGTCCTCGATGTCGAACTCCGTCGCGGTCATCACGAGTCCCCACTCCTGTCTCGAGAAACTGCTCCCCTCAACCCGGCCCGCGAACTCGTTGTCGACCGCCATCCGTGCCCCGACGATGCGGTCTTGCCAGTCTGCCATACCCCGGAGTGTGGGTTCGGTGGGTATCAGCGTTTCCTCGCGGCGCACAAAAAAGCGCTCGCGGCTGGTTATGCGTCCGGCGTGACCGTGATGTCCGCGTACATCCCCTCGTGGAGCGCGGCGTGGACGTGGCAGATCTCCTCGCCCAACTCGGTGAGCGCCTCGATCTGCTCGTCGTCGAGGTCGGCCTCGACGTGGAGCTCGAAGGCGACGGAGCCGTCGACGAGGTCGTCGTCCTCGTCAAGATCCGCGGTCGCCTTCGTCTCGATCTTGCCGAGGTCGAGGTCGTGTTCCCGCTGTGCGCCGGCGCGGAACGCGAACGTGTAACAGGAGGCGTAGTCGGCAAGCAGCACCTCGTTCGGCGAAGGGCCCTCCTCTTTGGTCGCATCGATGGAGAGCTCGTAGTTGCCGACCCGACTCGTCGCGTGAAAGCCGCCGTCGTTGACCGTGTGGGATTCTACGTCTGCCATAGCAACCGCCCCAACGACGGCCTGAGATAAAAAGATGGGTTGGCAGCGCGTGTCGTACGCTACGGCGTGAACGTCTCGTCGCCCTCAAGAACAACGACCGCCGCGTCGGAGCCGGTCGCTTTCACCTCGCGGACGAAGTCGTCGGTGTCGATCTCAACAGGAGGGAACGTGTCGTAGTGCATCGGGATCGCGTAGTCGACGTCAAGCCAGTCGACGGCAATGGCGGCTTGTGTCGGCCCCATGGTGAAGTGGTCGCCGGCCGGGAGCGCGGCCACGTCGGGCTCAAGGAACGGGCCGATGACGTCACGCATTTCCGACATCAGCGACGTATCCCCGGCGTGGTAGAACGCCTCCGACTCGGGGTCCGTCTCTTGGGTCGGCTTCGTCTCCGAGACCACGTAGCCGGCCGGCGGGCCCGCCGAGTGCTCGTAGCCGGTCATGATCCCGTTGGTGTGGTCGGCCCGCACCATCGTGACAAAAGCGTCGCCGCACTCGACGGTGCCGCCCATATTCATCCCCATCCCGCCGACAGCGTCATCGAAACCGAGTTCCGCCTCAGCGTAGGCGGCAAGCTCCGGGACCGCGACCAGCGTCGCCTCTGAGAACTCCCCAGCGTGGGCGATGTGGTCCGCGTGGCCGTGTGTGAGCAACACGTAGTCGGGCTGCTCGACGTCGACGGGGTCGAGGTCGGTCTTCGGGTTGTCGAAGAACGGGTCGATCAGCAGCCGGGTGTCGCCGAGCTCAACGGCGAAGGTCGAGTGACCGTGCCAGGTGATATCCATACAGGGGTCGCTTCTCGCGGGACCCACATAACGGTTCAGGGGTAGCCAGAGACGGGTGCGCCAGCCTTTTTTCTCGCCCGTCACGACCGTCAGTTATGCAGGAGGCGTACGCGGAACTGACCTGTCCCGACTGCGATAAGTTGTGGGAGATCGATGCGAACACCGCTCCTGAAGCGGACGTCAACTACCAGTGTCCGGATTGCAACGCCGTCTACACTCTCGCGGAATTCACGCGAACGAGTCGCGACCTCGAGGTGATCCAGACGCTGTAGTGTCGGCTCGCAACCCCTAACCGACCAGCGGCCACACAACGCGCATGGAAACCACCGTCTTCGACGCTGACGACCCCGCGTTCGAGGCGGCGCTCGCCCTCCGCGAGCGCGTCTTCGTCGACGAGCAGGGCGTCCCTCACGACCGCGAGGTGGACGGGAAGGACAGCGAGGCGACCCATTTCCTCGTGCACGAGAAGGACGAGCCGGTGGCGACCGCTCGGGTCCGCGCAACTGACGACGGGCGGTCGCTGAAGGTCGAGCGCGTCGCCGTCGCACGTCAGCGCCGCGGCGAGGGGTATGGCGACGCGGTGATGGACGCCGTCGAGTCGTATGCCGCGGCGGAGGGATACGACCAGCTCGTGCTCGCCGCGCAGGTACCCGTCGTCGGCTTCTACGAGCGGCGCGGCTACAGGCTCGAAGACGACGAGCCGTTCGACGACGCCGGCATCCCGCACCGCCGGATGGCCAAGCCACTCTAAGCGGGGCGAACCGGTATCCGTCCGCGCACCCAGTGAGACACATGGCGACGACAGAGGGCCACTTCCGCGTCTACCGCGTGCTCGATGCGGTGCCCCACCTGAACCTCCTCCACGTCGACTCTGAGCGGCTCTATACAGTCTTCGAGTCCGGCTACCCCGACCCCGTCCAATCGACCGTGGACGACCTCCGGACAGGCGACCTCATAGAGGGGACTGTCGAGGGCGACCCCGACGCGGCCGACGAGCCGTGGCGGCTGACTGGGGCGACCCGCGACGACGCGGCGAGCGTGACCATCGACTTCGCGACGGCCGTCGACTACCCCGACGTAGCACGGGAGACGTGGGGACACGCGGTTGAGGAGGCGGGTGACGAACCCGTCCGGCCGACGGGCCGCGCGCTCGGGAGCGACGATGAGGAGGGCGCAGTCGGTGAGGTGTGGGTCCAGCCGCGCGACGCGCTCCCGGACGGCGCATTCACGCTCCCGGTGCTCGCTGGCCGCCTCCCACTCGAGCCGTGGCTGCGTGAACTCCCGTACGCGGAGGCGTCGGCCGCTGAGCTGCTCGTCGTCGACTCGGCCGACCCCGAGTCGAGTACGTATCCGGATCCCTACGGCGTCTTCCTCTTTTTTACCGCCGAGGGCCGCGACCTCGCGGATCGCTACCGCGAGCGGTGGGCACTCGAACGCGGGGCGGACTCACGCCCCGACGTGGACCCCTACTAGCTACTCCAGCCCGAGGTCGTGGCTCATCGAGTTGCCTGGTCGCGGGACGCCCTTGGCAGTGTAGGTCTCGCCGTTGACAAAGGACGCCGCAGGGGAGGCGAGGAACACGGCGAGGTCGGCGATCTCTTCAGGGTATCCGATGCGCCGATACGGCTCCTCGCGGTCGGGGATCTGCGACTCGTCGATGCCGAGCGTCTCCGCGACGCCGGGCGTCTGGATGAGGCCGGGGGCGATGCAGTTGACGCGGCAGCCGTCGTCGGCCCACTCGGTCGCGAGCGTCTCGGTCAGCCGGATGATGGCGGCCTTCGCAGCGCCATAGTGGCTCTCGCCGGGCGCCGGGTGCTGGCCGTTGACCGAGGCCATGTTGACGATGCTTCCGCCCTTGTTGTCGGGTTCGCGAAGGTGTTCGCCGGCGACCTGACAGCATCGGTACGTTCCGCCGAGGTTGAGGTCCGTGACAGCCTCCCAGCCACCCTCCGAAATGTCCTCGAAGTTCGCGACGAACTCACCGCCGGCGTTGTTGACGACCGTGTTGAGCCCGCCGAGGTCGGCCGCCGCGTCAGCGAAGAACGACTCGACGGCCTCACGGTCGCGCACGTCGCACTCGTAGGCGACGGCGGCGCCGGGCACGTCCGCCGCCGTGATGTCGTCGGCAACGGGGCCGATACGGTCCATCGACCGCGAGCAGATGGCGACGTCCGCACCGGCGGCGGCGAACCGCTCGGCGATTGCCTGTCCAATACCTTGTGAGGCGCCAGTGACGAGGGCGTTCGTCCCGGCGACGGAGAACTCCGGTGGCTCCATACAGGCACCGCTCGGCGCGGTGACTTCGCTCTGTCGCTCGCCCGTTGAGTCACCGGCTGGTTGCGAGCGCGACGACGCCCCCGACGAGCAGCAGCGCGGCGACGCCGAGCGTCACGTAGACGAGCGGTGCGTCGGAACGCACGACGAACACCCGCGCCAGCGTCACCGCCAGCGCGACGACCGCGACGACGCCGGCCACGACCAGTCCGGATGGGGTTGGGTCCGAACGCTGGCTCACGGCCAGAGTACCGGGGGGCTGGCGCCTGAAGCTTCCGTTCCGGGAACGCTTATCGGCCCCCCGCGCGACCCGTCTGTATGCGACAGGTCCGCTTTCGCGACCCCGACGGCGACATCCGTCTCGGCGAGTGGCTCGGCGACGAGATCCGCGCGTTCCCGAACCACGGCAGCCGCATCGCGGGCGCCGGGACGTTCGATCCCACGGCCGTTGACATACTCCCGCCCTGTGAGCCGTCGAAGCTCGTCTGCGTCGGTCTCAATTACGCCGACCACGCCGCCGAACAGGGGAAAGAACTCCCCGACCGGCCTCTGCTCTTCTTGAAGCCGCCGAACACCGTCGTCGGGCATGGAGCGAACGTGACGCTCCCCGCGGGGAAGGAGCGCGTCGATTACGAGGCGGAACTCGGCGTCGTTGTCGGTGAACGCGCGACGAAAGTCGACGCCGACGAGGCGATGGGGTACGTCGCCGGGTTCACCTGCGTCAACGATCTCTCGAACCGGGATGACCAGAGCGTCGAACAGAACTGGGTCCGCGGAAAGGCGTTCGACGGCGCGGCACCGCTCGGCCCGGTGCTCGCGACGCCCGACGAGGTTCCGGCCGACGCCGCCGTCCGCTGTCGCGTGAACGGCGACCTCCGGCAGGACTCGACCCGGGAGGAGTTCATTTTCTCTGTCCCCGACCTCCTCGCCGAGATCACCACCTATCTTACGCTCGAACCCGGCGACGTGGTCTCCACGGGGACACCGGCCGGCGTCGCCCCGCTCGCGGATGGCGACGAGGTGGAGATCGAGGTTGAGGGCGTCGGGACGCTCACCAACACGGTGACCGTTCCGTCGGGGTGAACGTTTTAGTCCGCTGGGAGTCAGCAGGGGGCATGAACGCCCGTTCAGCCGACCTCACCGCGTACACCCTCCTCGCCGGCGCGGTCCTTGCCGGCCTCGTTTTGTGGGGCCAGCTCCCCGAGCGCATGGCCATCCACTTCGGTGCCGGCGGTGAACCCGATAACTTCGTCGCGAAGCCGCTGGGTGTCCTCCTCGCACCCCTAGTCGGTCTCGGCGGCGTTCTCGTCACCCGGTATGCGCCCGACTGGTTGCGACGCGGCTACACCGCACCCGAGGTGGAAAACCTCGCCGTGGTGTTTCTCGGCGCTGTCGTCGCCTACGCACAGGGGTTCGTCTACGCGTGGAATCTCGGCTACCGGCTCGACACCGCCGTCGTGGCCGTCCCCGTACTCGTCGCCGCGCTCGCGCTCGTCGTCTACAGCTACACGCGAGGCTCCGTGACGGGCTGACGTGACGGCGACGCGGGAACAGGGGCACGAACGGAGTCGGCCGAGACGCCCCGCCGGGCCGAGTGACAACGCATAAGTTTAGGTTGCCCTAATTCATGCCGTGAAGCTGACGCGACGCGACGCCCTGGCCGCGCTCGCCGGTGCCGGGATCATCGCCGGCGGTGGTGCTGCCGCGATCGCTCGGGACGAGCCGGGCGACGAGGAGACGAGCCGGTCGGCGGCCGGAACGGACCGGACCCTCGCGACGCTCGTGGCCGCTGCGGAGGTCGTCTACCCCTCGCCGGTCGAGGGGATCGAAGGGTTCGTCGAGACCTACTCGGCCGGCCGCATCGAGGAGCGCGAGGCGTACCGGACGGGGGTACGCGACGCCGTCGTGGAGCTCGACGAGACCGCACGGCTGTGGAACGGCGACTTCTTTGCGGCGCTGTCGACGACAGAACGGGACGAACTGCTTCGACAACTCGGCGTCCACACCGCTGAGCCCGATCCGGACGGCACGATCGCCGAGCGCGTCCGCTACTACGTCGTCAACGAGCTGCTGTACGCGCTGTACGCGTCACCGACCGGCGGGGAGTTAGTCGGCATCGAGAACCCGCAGGGGTATCCAGGGGGGACCGAGAGCTACCAGCGGGGGCCACAGTGACGGACGCCTGTGTCGTCGGTGCGGGACCGGCGGGCGCGCTCGTTGCGAACCGCCTGGCGGATCGGGGCCACGACGTGACGGTACTTGAGGCCGGGCCGCGCTACGACGATGCGGCCGACCGCGAGCGCATGGAGGCGTCGATTCGGCCCGGGGACGGTGGCGCGGTGTGGGACGTCGACCCCGAGCGCGACGCCTTCTCATCGACGGGGGCGAACTACTACCCGTTGAACGTCGCACGCGTGAAGGGTGTCGGCGGCTCCACCAACCATTGGCAGGGGATGGTGTACCGCTTCCATGAGGCGGACTTTGCGGGCGGGAATAACGAGCCGGCGTGGCCAATCTCGTATGCCGATCTCAAACCGTACTACCTACAGGCGGAGCGGGCGCTCGGCGTGGCTGGCGCCTCTGACAACCCCTTTGCGCCGCCGCGCGAGACGCCTCACCCGATGCCCGCATTCCCGCCCTCCTACTCCGACTCGCTGTTCGCCGACGCCTGCGAGCAGGTGGGCGTGACGACCCACTCGGCGCCGAACGCGCGCAACTCCGAGGCGTACGACGACCGCTCGCCGTGCGTCGGCTACGGCACCTGCCGGCCGGTGTGTGCCTCCGGTGCGAAGTACAGTGCCGACCACACCGTCCGACAGGCGGAGGCGAAGGGCGTCGAGGTGGTGGTCGAAGCGCCCGTCCAGCGGCTCGAGACCGACGCGACGGGCAAGCGCATCGCGCGGGCCGTCTACGTCCACGAGGGCGAGGAGCGGACCTTGGAGGCCGACCAGTTCGTCCTCGCGGCGGGGGGCGTCGAGATTCCCCGGCTCCTCCTGCTGTCCGCGAACGAGGCCCACCCCGACGGGCTAGCGAACTCGTCCGGGCTGGTGGGACGGTACTTCCACGACCACCTCTTCGCGGGCATGGGGGGGACGCTCGACGAGCCGACGCGACAGAACCACGTCGGCTTCATCACCACAGAGAGCCACCAGTTCTACGATGATCCCGGCGCTGGGACCAGGTCGGTGCCGGCGAGCGACGCCGACCTCGCGCCGCTGAAACTGGAGTTCCTCAACTACGCCGGGCCCTCACCGGTCGAGCTGGCGCTGTCGGGCGACGACTGGGGGGACACGCTGTTGAACCGCCTGCGCGACGCCTACGGCACCCACGTCGCGATGGGCGCACTTGTCGGTCAGCCCCCGCTGCACGAGCACCGGATCACGCTCGACGAGTCCACGACGGACGACAACGGCAATCCCGTCCCGGAGGTCGTCTGGTCGGTCGACGAGAAGACGACGCAGACGCTCGCCCGGGCCAACGAGATCCAGCGGACGATCCTGGAGGCGCTCGGGGTGGACATCGGGTGGGCCGTCGGCCCGGAGAACACCGGCCCCGCATACCACCACATGGGAACGACCCGGATGAGCCGCGATCCCGACGACGGGGTCGTCCGTCCCGACTGTCGCACCCACGACGTGACGAACCTGTATCTCCCCTCGTCGTCGGTGTTCCCGAACGGCGGAGCTTTGAACCCGACGCTCACTATCGCCGCGCTCGCGCTGAAGTGTGCCGACGCCGTGGCCGCCAGCCTGTGAGGGCACCCCTCACAGCTCCGTTCGCATCGCCGTCGCCGACGCGGGACACAGCGCCGTGAACTGCGTCGTGGCTCGGACGTGCGCCGGCACGGCCTCGCGGTCGACTCGTTCGTAGCCGAGTCCAGCAAAGAACGCCGCAGCGGTCGTCGTGAGCAGATACAGCGTCTCGATTCCCTGCTCGCGTGCACCGTCTTCGAGCGCGGCGACGAGTGCCGTCCCGTAGCCACGGCCCCGTTCGGCGGGGGAGACGGCGACCGACCGGAGCAGGCCGTCCGCGCCGAGCGGTTCGACGCCACCGACACCGACCGTAGTGCCGTCAACGACGGCGATTCGGAAGCAGTCGGCCTTCTGCTGGACGTCCTCGGTTGGGAGTCCGGCATCGGCCAGCAGCGACTCGACCGCATCGAGTCGGTCGGCCGCGGGGCGGAGGCAGAGCGGGTCGCTCACGACCAAGCGCTACGCGCGGACGGGCAAAACTCCAGGGGCGTCACAACGGGAGTGCGGGTGCGGCGAGCAGGCCGGCGTCGACGAGCAGGAGGACGGCGAGCACCGCCGCCCCGCGGAGGAACGGTCGGGCGTTGCGGGCCGGTTCGCGCAGTTTGTCGGCCTCGAGTCCGTCACGGAGCTTCGAGCCGGCCACCTCGACCAGCCCGGTCATCGCGAGCCACAGCACGAGCATCGTCAGTACGAGGTGGCCGCGACCGGTCCCGAGCAGCGTCTCGACGGTGTACAGCGTTCCGGCCTGGTGGCCGCCCGTCAGAAGGAGGACGACCGCCGAGGCGCGCGTGACGGTCGTCAGCCCGCTCGTCACCTTCGAGAATGCCTCGTTACCGATGTCGCCGCTGACGGCGGCGGGGTTGACGAACAGCGCGACGTAGAGGACGCTGCCGGTCACGGCGGCGGCGAAGACGGTGTGGAGGACGTACGTGACGGCCAGAACGATACCGCCCTGTAAGGGGAGGAAAACCGGGTCCATACGCCGGCGTCGCCCGCCCCTCCCCTCAATCTACCGTTCGGGGGGTCCCGACGGCTCGCGAGGATCGGCCGACCGCCGAGCCGGCTCCGGGTGAGCACCCTTAAGACCGACCCGCCGTTGGATTCGGGTATGCAACCACGGGACCTGTCCGCGCACACGCCGTACGAGGCGGGGCGCGGCATCGAGGAGGTGGCCCGCGAACTCGGCATCGAGCCGGGCGACCTCGTCAAGCTCTCCTCGAACGAGAACGCGTGGGGACCGTCGCCGAAGGCGGTCGTCGCGCTGCGCGAGGCCGCGGCGTCGGTCCACACCTACCCGAAGGCCTCGCACGCCGACCTGACGGAGCGGCTGGCCGACCGGCACGGCGTCGCGCCCGCGCAGGTGTGGCTCGCCAACGGCGGCGATGGCGCGCTCGACTATCTCTCGCGGGCGATGCTCCGGCCCGGCGACGACGTCCTCGTTTCCGATCCGGGGTTCGCCTACTACGCGATGACGACCCGCTATCACCACGGCGAGGTGACCGAGTACCCGCTCTCGAAGGCCGACGGCTTCGCACAGACGGCCGACGGAATCATTGAACACTACAACGGCGAGCGGCTCGTCTACGTCACCTCGCCGCACAACCCCACGGGGTCGGAGATGCCGCTCGCCGAGGTCGAGGCGCTCGCCGACCGCACCAACGAGGAGACGCTCGTCGTCGTCGACGAGGCGTACGGCGAGTTCACGGAGCGCCCGAGCGCGGTCGGTCTGCTCTCGGAGCGCGACGACGTGGCCGTGCTCCGGACCTTCTCGAAGGTGTTCGGGCTCGCGGGAGTGCGGCTCGGCTACGCCGTCGTTCCTGGAGGCTGGGCCGACGCGTACACCCGTATCAACACGCCCTTCGCCGCCAACGAACTCGCCTGCCGGGCCGGGCTCGCCGCGCTCGACGACGACGAGCACGTCGACCGGACCGTCCAGGGGAGCCGTGAGTCGCGCGCCTACATGCGCGAGCACCTCGACTGCCGCACCTGGCCGTCGGGCGGGAACTTCGTCCTCGCCGAGGTGGGCGACGGAACGCGCGTGTTCGAGGCCGCGAAACGCGAGGGCGTTATCATCCGGGACACGACATCGTTCGGACTGCCCGACTGCGTCCGCATCACGACCGGCCCCCCGGAGGCCACCGAACGCGCCGTCGCGGTCGTCAACGGCGCATTAGGGGAGTAGGATGCGGGTCGCCGTCACCGGGACCCCCGGCACGGGCAAGACGACCGCGACCGACCGCGTCGAGACCGACCTCGCGGTCGTCCACCTCAACGCGGTCGTCGACGAAGAGGGGTTCGAGACGGGGACGGACGCCGAGCGGGGCTCCGTCGTAGCCGACATGGACGCACTCGAGGGATGGCTCGACGGCCGCGACGACGCGCTCATCGAGTCCCACCTTGCTCACCATTTCCCGGCTGACCGGGTCGTCGTCCTTCGGTGTCACCCCGCGACGCTGACCAAGCGCCTCACCGAGCGGGCCTATAACAAAGCCAAGATTCGCGAGAACGGGGAAGCTGAGGCGCTAGATGTGATACTTACGGAGGCCATCGACCGCCACGGGTCCGACTGCGTGTATGAGATCGACACCACGGACTGTGCCCCCGACGCCGTTGCCCGTGAGATTGAGGCCATCATCGCTGGACAGCGTGAGCCGAGCGTCGGCACCGTCGACTTCGTGGGGTGGCTGTGACTCTCGATCAGTACCGCGACTACGCGGACCGGGCGCTGAAGCCGCTTGTCGACGCGGCTGTCGCTGTCGGGCTGACGCCCAACGGAGTCTCGGTGCTCGCCATCCTGCTCGCAGCAGGGGCAGGCGTCGCTTACTGGCTTGCCGTCCCCGGGTCGATGCTGTACCTGGTGGGAGCAGTACTTGTCTTCGCTAACGGCGTTTTCGACGTACTTGATGGAATGGTCGCTCGGCGCACTGAAACCGCCTCGTCGGCGGGGGACCTCATCGACCACGTGCTTGACCGCTACGCCGACATCCTCCTGTTGGTCGGGCTCGCTGGAGGGACCGGGCGCTTTGGTATCGGCCTCGCCGCGGTCACCGGCGTGTTGATGACCTCGTATCTCGGCACACAAGCACAGGCTGTCGGCCTCACCCGCGTCTACGGTGGCCTCGTCGGCCGGGCCGACCGGCTCGCCATCATCGGTATCGTCACCGCCATCGCCGCGTTCACCACCGTCGAGCTGTGGGGGCTCTCGCTCATCGCCATCTTACTTGTCTTCTTCGCCATTGTCGGGCACGTGACCGCAGTTCAGCGGTTCTACTACTCGTTGGATGCGCTCGGCGGAGAGGTTTGATTTTTTGTCCTGCCTCACCTCACACGAGAAACCTCTCCAAGCCCTCGCAACGCTCCGATTGCGCGCCGGTCAGTGCATCGTGCCGTACGAGCAGGGCCGACAGGTGGAACGAAGCCGCCGAGCGTATCGAAGTGCGCGCGTAAGTAGTGGCCATAGATGTGTAACCGGCCGACCTGGACCACTGGTGCTTGGTATATGGGTCGGTTAGAGGGATGTGTAGCTGGGTGGTGCGGCCACGCTTGAACCACATTAGCAGAACGACCGCGGTGGGGAGACGGGGTCGACAAGGACGACCATGGGTGAGCAGGCAACAGGGCAAGATACTGAACGGGCGTGGACGGCTACGGGAGGAACTCGAGTCGGAGCAAACCTGGATTCCAGCATGACCAGCGTGATATAGTCTCTGGCTGCGCTCTGGGCGACAGACCCATGACGTATCGGGGCGAACCGCCGGTGAAATGAATCTCGAAGACGAAGCCGAGGCTCTCGCCTCCGACCTCGGTGCAGACAAACAGGAGGTCTTAGAGGACTTGGAGAAGCTCGTCAGCTACTCGGTGCCGCTCGACGAGGCGAAGGGGTCGCTCCGCCGGAAGTATGGCGACGGCTCCTCGTCAAGCGGCGGTGAGCCGTCCGCAAAGGATATCGCCGAGGTGATAACAGCCGACTCGAATGTAACCGTCACCGCGCGCGTCCTCACGGTCGGGAAGCGGTCCATTCGCTACCAAGGAGAAGAACAGGTGATTCACGAGGGCGAGCTCGCCGACACAACGGACGTCATCTCCTACACCGCGTGGGAGGACTTCGGGCTCTCCGTCGGCGACACCGTGACCGCAGGTAACGCCGGCGTCCGCGAGTGGGAGGGCGAGCCCGAGCTCAACCTTGGGCAGTCCACGACGCTCGTCTTCGAGGACGAAGAGTTCGACGTGCCATATGAGGTCGGCGGCGATCGGACGCTGGATGCGCTCGAGCCCGGCGACCGTGGACGCAACGTCGTCGTCCGCGTGCTTGAGTGCGAGCGCAAGACAATCGATGGGCGTGACGGCGAGACGGAGATCCTCAGCGGCGTGCTCGGCGACGAGACAGGAAAGCTCCCGTTCACGGACTGGGACCCCCACTCGGAGATCGCGGCAGGTGCAAGCGTCAGGATCGAGGACGTCTCCATCCGCGAGTTCCGGGGTGTCCCCTCAGTCAACGTCTCGGAGTTCTCGACGATTATCGCGCTCAATGAGGACGTGGCGGTCCGGGAGTCAGCGCCGGAGATGAGCGTCGCTGAGGCTGTCGGCGACGGCGGCGCGTACGACGTGGCGCTCGTGGGCAATCTGATTGAGGTGCGCGACGGGTCAGGGCTCATTGAGCGGTGTCCCGAGTGTGGCCGGGTCGTCCAGAATGGACAGTGTCGCTCGCACGGTGCCGTCGAGGGCGAGGACGACCTTCGCGTGAAGGCTATCCTCGACGACGGCACCGGCACCGTGACCGCCATCCTCGGCCACGATCTCACGAAGGAGGTGTACGGCGGGGGGATCGAGGCGGCAAAGGAGCACGCTCGCGATGCGATGGACAAGGAGGTCGTTGCTGACGAGATCCGCGAGAAGCTGGTTGGTAAAGAGTATCGCGTTCGCGGGCAGCTCTCTGTCGACGAGTACGGCGCGAACCTCGACGCAGCCGAATTCGCGGCCAGCGGTGACGACCCGGCGGAGCGCGCACGAACCGTGCTCGCGGAGGTGAGCGAATGAGCTCGTCCGACGGCGACGACTCAGGCCCAGGTCGCCGCGAGGTCGCTTATCGGATCTTCGCTGCAGAGTTCGACGACGCCGATTTCTCGTATTCCGAGAGCGACGAGGAGCGCGCACCGAACTACGTCGTTACGCCCTCTGGAGCACGCGTCAACCGCCTGTTCCTCGTTGGTGTGCTCACCGAAACGGAGTGGGTGAACGACGACATGCTCCGCGCACGGGTAGTGGACCCGACCGGCCCCTTCGTCACCTATGCAGGCCAGTATCAGCCGGAGGCACTCGGCTTCCTCGAGCGGACCGAACCGCCGGCCTTCCTCGCCGTTACCGGGAAGGCCCGCACCTTCGAGCCGGAAGACGGTGACCGTGTATTCACAAGCGTGCGCCCGGAGTCGATCAGCGAGGTAGACGGCGACACGCGTGACCGCTGGGTGGTCGAAGCCGCGAAACGCACTATCGAGCGGGCGGAACGGATGGCCGCTGCGATGAAGACTGGGCACGCAGGCGACGAACTCATTGCCGCACTCGAGGCCGACGGTCTCGACCATGCGACTGCCTCCGGCATCGCGCTCGCGCTCGACCACTACGAAACGACACCTGACTACCTCGCGGCGCTGCGCGACCTCGCGGAGGATACTCTCCAGATGGTCGCTGGTGAGATCGACGAGGTCGGAAAGCTCACCATCGCGCCGGACGAGGGCAGCGGGACCGCGGGCGCCGTGACCGACCAGGAACTGTCGACCGAGGCGGGGGCGACGACGACCGACGCCGCAAGCGCCGGTGACACCGGATCGACGGCCACGACTGGCCAATCCACGGCGGACGACTCCTTTGAGCCGCCGAGCGAGGGCACCGCCGCTGGGCGCGAGCCAGCCGATGAGTCCGTGTCGGTCGAGACAAACGCTGACTCGGCTGAGGTCGAGACGGCGGCGTCCGAGTTGACGACGGACTCTGGTATGACGGCGGGGTCGGCCGCTGAGTCAGAGCTAACCACGGCCGACGAGCCAGCACCGGCGGCGTCCGATACGGAGCCGGAGTCGGCCACAGTGGCGGAATCGACAATCGACGACGACACAGAGACCGACAGCACCGACGAGACCGACGAACTCGGAGACTTCGAGGCGGACGTCGAGGCCGACATCGAGGACGAGGTGGAGGAAGAGCTCGGCGACTTCGACCCCGAGGAGGACGATGCGCTCACCGAGGCGGAACGTGCCGAGGTCGAAGCCGAGTTCGACACGGGCTTCTCGACCGGCAACGAGGTCGAAGCTGAGCCGGAGCTGGAGCCGGAC
>CAYZJQ010000059.1:14957-16637 GCA_964478805.1 uncultured Halobacteriales archaeon
ACGGAAGAGATCGATGCGGCCATCGAGGACGCGCTGATGAGCGGGCGGTGCTACGAGCCCGCGGACGGCGTGCTCAAGCCCATCTGATGGTCCAGCCGGTGCCTGACGAGCCGGCCGCGACCGTTACCACCGCCGACGAGCGGCTGCTTGTGGTCGCCGACTACCACGCCGGCCTCGAGGACGCCCTTCGCCGCGAGGGGGTCGAACTCCGGTCGGGGGCGACCGACCGCCGGGAGCGACTGCTCGCACTCGTCGAGCGGGAGTCGCCCGATCGGCTCGTCGTCCTCGGCGACCTCGCGAACGCAATCGGCCGGCCGGGCGAGCGCGAACGGCGTGAGCTCGACGAGCTGTTCGCCGCGCTCGGCGAGCACTGTGCGGTGACGGTCGCGAAGGGAAACCACGACGGCGAGCTCGACGAGGTGGTCGCGGACCTCGGCTACGACGACGTGGTGGTCTCCGGTGGCGAAGGCATTCGTATCGGTGACGTCGGCTTCGCTCACGGGCACACTTGGCCCTCGCGGGCCGTCCTCGCGGCGGACACCGTGTGTGTTGCCCACGAGCACCCGCAGGTCAGGCTCGCGGACGAGGTTGGCGGGGCGCAGACGGAGCGCGCGTGGCTGCGCGGTCGGCTCAACCCTGGGCCGTTTCGCAAGCGGGATTCAGAGGCGCGAGCGGACGGTGCGCTTGTCGTCTTCCCGGCATTCAACGACCGCGTCGGCGGGACATGGATCAATGAGGCCGACGACTTCCTCTCGCCGTTCCTACCCGCCGGACTGCGCGACGGCGAGGCGTACCTGCTTGACGGGACGCGGCTGGGTCGGTACGACCAGGTGTGAGTCGCCAGCTCCGAGACCGGGTTAGTTCCCGCCGCTGAGGAGCGCTGTGAGCATGGTGTCTGCTTGGAACACCAACGGGAAGACGACGGCTCAGAACGTCAGTGTCGGACGGTCCGGCTCGTCGACGGGGACGAGAGGCCGCGGGCGCCGGCGAGCCTGGTACCGAAACCTTCGATTGTGCTGACCACGAATGGGGCCGACCCTGTCATTGCCGTCAGGTCGAAGAGCGCCAATCTCTGCTGGCTGCGCAGCAGCACGCCGAGACCGATGACGGTGCTAAGGAGATGCGTGTGAAGTTCATCTTCAGTGGTCACTGCAGCCGAACAGATCTGTTTCGCCATCTGCACCGTGTCGCTTAATCACGCGTCGACCCAATGATGGGGTAGTGAGCGAACAGGGGCTCGACGCCTTTACCCACCTCGCAGCACCCGTCCGTCGGGCACTCTCTGAGCGAGGGTTCGACCGACCGACCGAACCGCAGCGCCGGGCCATCCCGCCGCTGGCGAGCGGCCGCAACACGCTTGTGATCGCGCCGACGGGGACGGGTAAGACGGAGACTGCGATGCTGCCGGTGCTGTCGGCGATCTCAGAACGTGAGCCAATTCATGGGATACAGGCGCTGTACGTGACGCCGCTGCGTGCCCTGAACCGCGACATGCGCGAGCGGCTGGACTGGTGGGGCGAAGTCTTGGACATCGAGGTGGATGTCCGCCACGGCGACACGACGGACTACCAACGGTCGAAGCAGGCCGAGGACCCGCCTGACGTGCTCGTGACGACGCCCGAGACGCTGCAGGCGATGTTCACAGGCAAGAAGCTCCGACGCGCGCTCGAGGACATCGAG
>CAYZJQ010000060.1:0-16438 GCA_964478805.1 uncultured Halobacteriales archaeon
TGGCAGTCCTCCGCGACCACGGGATCGCGCCGCCGGCGCTCTCGAAGAACGGGGCTCGATCACTGATGAAACGACTCTGTGACGCGGCCGACCTCGGCATCGATGGCGAATATCTCAAACCCCACGGCGGCCGACGTGGGCTCGGCAGCGACCTCTACGCGCAGGACGCCGAGCTCGCCCAGGAGTTGCTCCGACACGAGTCGATCGAGACCACTCACGAGTCCTACCGCGAGCAGAACGTCGCCGAACGACGAGAACGGCTAGAGCAGTTCCTTGGCGAATAAATAGATACTCTCCTACAATAGCCGCGTTACACTGGATCGGAGATGTATATTTCCCTTCCCAACCTTTTCGATTCGCGAAGACCCAGCGCGGGTATGGATCAGGACTACGCAATAAAGACACTCAAACGGGTCTACGATAGCGCCGTTCAGGCGGAAACCTCCGAGGCATCTACTGTCGTTGAGCACTACAATGAGGCACTTGATCTGCTCAAGACGGAGTTTCCGGAGAAGGAAGTAATCCAGTCTGAAGGGAAAATAACTGCGAACGTCGGATTTCCCCCAATGTCTATCAGTGGCATTGCTAAGAGCGGAAAGAGCCCGCGAGTATCACGGTTCGAAGGAGAATACGTTAGTGAAGCGAAGGCCCTGGAACGGGTGAAATTCAGAACTGAACAGATCGTCGATTCAATTGGGTTGGGGGACGGGTTCACACGACAGACCGATTCCGAAGAAATGGCCATGATCACTATCGAACAAACAGCTGCGCAGGATGTCTCTCAAGACGTTGCCCAAGACATCTCTATCGAGACCATTCAGCAGTTGATCGACCTTGACCCACAGGTCCAACAGAACAAAGCGGAGGTGTGTGATCTCGTTGACCGCTTCGACGAGGAACTCACCAGTGACGACCCTGACCCAGGGACCCTCAGTCAGCTCATCCAGGACGCCAAAGAGTACAGCACGAGCGTCGCAGCCAAGCTCGGGATGCTCGCTCTGCAGAAGGGAATCGTTGGAATCATCTAGCCTGAATCGCCCGGCCAATGCTCGTTTTGAGGAACCGGAGCACCGCGATTCACTCGAATAGCTCGTCGAAGGCTCCGGGCTCGTCGTCGGGTGTCGCGTCTGCGAAGATCGGTGACTGCACAGACCCGCTCAGTTCCTCTGGCTTCACGTCGTCCTCGTCGATATCGAGAGCGGCGATGACCGTATCGGGGAGCTCGGGACGGGGGGCGTCCTCGTGGCGCTGGATGCGGTCCGGTGTGACCGTGTTCTCGTGGACGGCCCGGAGCACTGGGATTCCACGCAGGTACTTGAACTCCTCCAGCACCGCGACGCCCCGCTCGGTCAGTCCGTAGAACTTGCTGGGCTGATCTCGCGTCCCTTCACTGCCGGAATACGTGTACGCTGCGAGGATATCGTGCTCGATCAGTTCCTCGAGTTGGTTGAGGATCGCCGACTCGCTTTTCTGGCTGTAGTAGCCCAGTTCCGCGAGCGAGGCCAGGTGTGCGGGATGGCCGAGGATGGTCTGGAGGATGTGGTGACGGGTTTCCTGCGAGAGGAGCTCGTGCATCGCCCGCTGAGCCTCGAAGGGAGCGGTGGGGTCAGCCGGGGGCGTCTCGCTCATAGCTCTGTATCGATGCCACAGCATCATAACGGTTCGGTATAATCCAGTGGGACCATTCAAGTCGATTCAAACTGAATTAGCCAAGTTGGTTCGGCAAGACTAAGTGCATCTTACACTCACATTGGGATGAATGACCCCGGAGTCGTCCGATACTGCACGGATCGAGCAGGCGCTCGACAGAGCGTTGACCGGTCCGCTCGATGTCGACGAACGGAAGGCCGCGATCGAGTTCATTCGCGCAGAGTTGCCCGCCTTCCAGGTCTCCGGACGCACGACATACCTCGTTCTCGGGAGCTATCGTGACGGCTTCGAGCGGCAGCTCAGACTCGTGCAGAACGAACTCAACAAGCGGACCGACACGTTTGCGGCAGTCGTCGGCGATCTCCGCGACCCTGATTTCGTGGACCGATCGCCGTTCGCGGTGAAATTGCATCTGCTGGCCACCTACGCCGACTGGATCGCCGGGGTCTACGAGAAGGAGTCCGGCGGTGAAAGCCCCGAACTCGGCGTCATCCACGCCCTCTATTTCACAAAAACACATGTCCTCCCGAGAGATTACGCGTGGATGACCGACGGAAACGTGGACACTCCCGGAGCTGTTCGGCGTGCAGCCCTCGAGATCTACTTCAACGAGGATCTCAACGACGAGGACAAAAAAGCCGAACTGGAGGGGCTCTATCATACGGCCAACGAGAATGATATCGACATCACTTCCGAAGAAATAGTTGAGCTCATTGAGGAACGGAGAGAGGCAGACGAGGTGCCAGCAACGTATAGCTGGGTACACCTCAGCTTCTTCCGGGATTTCGAACGCGCTGGCCAGTGTCATCCCTGGTTTACCGATAGCGACCTGCGAGAGCAGGCCGCTCGTGTGCCGGGTCCCAGTCTCCCACGGTGGGCCGTCGACTGGGAGCCGGACGAAGTTTTGTGACTACCCGATGTCCTCCGGTATGGGTTGATCGAGACCACCCACGAGTCCTATCGGGAGCAGAGCGTCATCGAGCGCCGAGAGAGGTTGGAACGGGCGCTCAACTAGTAGTATCGGCACCTGCCGTCCGGTCGTTTCGATGATCCAATGAAGATCACTCTGAACGGTTCGGCAGTGTCCTTTTGCGGCTCGATAGACTTCGTTCGGATATGACGCTTGAGGGGACCGCCGAACACGCGGTCGCGTCGGCAAGGATGCACGGCGCCGCCACGGCCGACGACATCGATGGTGGGTTCTCCGAGGAGGACATCGAGGCCTGGATGGAGACCGCAGTCGACCTCATCGAATGGAATGAACAGTCTCTGTAGTTTACCCTGGAGTAAACAACTTTGCCACCTCAGTCGAATACATAGCTATGGGCGCCAATTTGGGCGATGATAGCGACACGACGCCACGGGAACTCGTCCACTTCATCACCCAACAGACCCGGTTTTCGCTTCTCAGCGATATTCTCGCCCACCCGCAAAAACTCCCCTCGATGTACGAACTCGAGGAACTCAATCCCAGCGTGAGCGATGCCACCGTCTACAAGCACATTCAGAAGCTCATCGACGCCGGCATCGTCGACGAGGTCGCCCTGGACGATGACCAGCGCCGCCAGGGCTACCCCTGGAAGTTCTATGGCCTCACCGACGAGGGACGGGCGTTTCTGGAGGAGCACAACCTGCTCGCTGCAGAGGAGACCCTCCAGCAGATCTACAACACCATCTCTGACAAGCCCGAGAAGATGGTCAAGTACGAGAATGCCCCCCGTCCGGACGGCGTCTGAGATTCTGATCGACATCGATCCTGACGCCGACATCGTCCGTGGGTGAGGGAGAGAGATTTCAGCCACCGTCTCACTGATGCGTACAGTCAAGCACTCGTGCTGCGAAGCTCGGAGGATGCCTGAAGAGACACTCTTCGCGTTCGAGCGTGACATGACGACAGCTGAAGTAGCCGAGTACCTGCGGACCGTTGCGGATCGTCTCGAATCCGGCGAGGAATTCACGCTGGAGTCTGGCACCGAGTCGGTAACACTCACGCCCCCGAGCCGCATGGAGTTCGAGGTCGAGGTCGAGCGCGAGACCTCGGACTCCGGCGGGTCGGGAGAGATCGAACTCGAGTTCGAACTGGAATGGGACGAAAACGCAGACAGTACTGGCGACCTGACTATCGAATGACTCCGATCGAATAGCCCAGACCCGACATCCACGGGTACTAACCAGTGAGATCGTCTCGATCAGTGCTCCCGGTCCGCGTCGGCGAGCAGTTTCTCCCGGGCTGAGTTAATATTCGAGCGGACGGCATCCTCGGTCACGTCGCGGATTCGGGCCCACTGGCCGATGGCGTAGCACTCGGCTTCCTCGACGACGACCCAATCGATCGCCTCGTGGACCGAGCAGTCGCCGGCGATCAGCTCAGCAAGTCGCTCGAGGAAGTCCTGCTCCTCCCACGCGAGCGCGACGTCTTCGAACTCGTGAGCGTCCCGATCGTATGCAGCGAATAGTTGGACGGCGCCATCGCGCTCCAAGTCGGCTCGGACATGCGCTGGCAGTGATTCCAGTGCTGCGTGCGGGAGGGGGTACGCCGGAACGTCGTGCAACGAGGCGACGTCGAAGGGGGTCAAGCCCCGATGTGAGATGTCGCCGAACTTCATCAGGTAGCCAGTCTCCGCAGCGAGTTGGGTCCGCCCCTCGAGGAGGTGCTCGGCGAGCTCGGGATAGTCGTCGCGGTCGACCGAGCCAGTCTTGAAGATCGTCACGAAGTCGCGGCCACCGTCGGCGACGAGCGAGCGCGTCTCGGCGAGGGAGGTCTCGTCCAGGCGGCGACGCGCCGTCGAGAGGGCCACGCCCACCCGGTCGACGCGCGAGCGGGCGTAGACGAAGTACCACACGACGCTGGCGGCGACGATGGCTGCCGCGCCGGCGAGGGGGACAAGTCCCATCTGGGTCACCAGAGCGAGGCTGGTGACGACGCCGACGACCTGGACCCAGGGGTACAGCGGTGAGCGGAAGGCCGGGTCGTAATCGGTGTTGCCCTCCCGGAAGACGATTACCGCCGCGTTGACTAACGCGAAGACGACGAACTGGAAGGCGCTTGCGAGTTTCGCGATGTCAGCGATGGGGACGAACGCGACCAGCACGAGCGTCACGGCGCCGGTGAGTGTGATGGCCGTCGAGGGGGTACCGAGACGGTCGCTGATCGCACCCAGCCCCGCCGGAACGAGGCGGTCCCGGGCCATTGCGAAGGGGTATCGGGAGGCCGAGAGGACGCCGGCGTTTGCCGTACTCACGAGCGCGAGGATGGCGGCGGCGACCACGGCGACGATGCCGGGCGTCCCGAGAGAGCGCTCAGCGGCCTCGGCCATCGGAGTCGCCGAGGTGGCCAGCACGTCACCGGGGACCACACCGACCATGATGGCGACGATGAGCGCGTACAACAGGGTGGTGAACAGCAACGAACCGATGATGCCCAGCGGGATGTTCCGCTCGGGATGCTCAATCTCCTCGGCAACGCTTGCAACCTTCGTCACGCCGGCGTAGGAGACGAAGACCAGCCCGATGGCAGCGACCAGCCCACCGGCGCCGCCGACGAGGAAGGGGTCGAAGTTGCTCCGCTGGACAGCGCCACTGCCGCCGCCGACGAACCATGCCAGTGCCGCGAGCATGACCGCGACGACAGCGACCTGGGTAAGGCCGGTCTGTTTCGCGCCCAGGAGATTGATTCCGACGAGGACCGTCGCCAGCCCGAGTGCCAGCGGCGTGACGTACGCGCCGGGCACGTCGAACAACAGGAGGAGGTACGGGACGCCGCCCACGAGCGCGAGCGCGCTCTTGAACGTCAGCGAGAACCACGTCCCGAGGCCGGCGACGGTGCCCAACAACGGCCCGAGACCCCGCTCGATGTAGAGGTACGCGCCGCCGGCTTTGGGCATCGCCGTCGCCAGTTCCGACTGACTCAGCGCCGCTGGCAACACTAACAGCCCAGCGAGGACGTAGACAAGTACGACCGCCGGACCGGCGACGCCGTACGCCAGCGCGGGCAGGATGAAGATGCCGCTGCCGACCATCGCGCCCATGCTGATAGCGAGGACCGCCGGCAGACCGAGGTCCCGTTCGAGTGTTTTCGTCATCCACGCTCCAGCCGGTCGGCGTCTGCCGTCTTCGCCTCCCGCTCGGTCGCGGGTGTGGTCAACAACACCACGTCGACCGTCTCGGCCAGCACCGCGTCGGCGAGCACCGCCGCGCCACAGACGACGGTCACGCCGTCGATATCGAACGCGTCCCTGTTTCGCGGGTCGTTCAGGACGGCACAGACCCGCTCGACGCCGAAGTGGGTCCGCACCAACTGTGTCACCAGCAACGTCCGTGCGTCCGTGTGCGTCATGACGACGGCGACGCTCTCGGTGGTAAACCCCGCGGCCGCCAGGGCCGGGACGCTGGTGAGGTCACGAGCGTGACTCGCCTCATATCCACGCGGGTTGGCCACTGCTGTCGTCGAGTCGTCGACGTGGTGGACCGGCTTGTCCTGTGCCAGTTGCTCAGCCAGCCGGCGCCCGGCCTGACCGCCACCGACGATAATCACGCGCTCGGTATGGGCAAAAGTGGCAGCGAACCCCCCCGAGTCCCCACCACCGGAACCGGTGTCAGCTGTTTCCATACCCAATGCCAGTGCGGCGGTAGACATACGTCTTTCGAGAGAAATACCGAAACAGTAAATAATATCCATATCTTTTACCGAACTAGTAAAATGTTCCACCAATATCGGCGCGAACCGTGTTTGTACGACCGTCAGTCCGGTCAAGAGAAACGATGAGCGAACTGGCCGCCCTCGTCGGTGACAGCGGCCGCCTCGGTGATACCGTCAGGTACGTGTTGCAGGAAGCGCGTGAGGCGGTCGGACCGGAGCCGGTCCCGGTTCGGTTCCTGGTCCCGGTCGGCGGTGGTGGGGACGGGCTCCCCCGGCCCGCAGCGGCCTCGCTGGCCGCCCGCGTCAAGGCGATTGCCGACGCGGAAGCGCCCGGCTATCCTGCCGTCGACACCATGCTGGTGACCGTCGAAGGGGCGACCGTGGCTGCCCGCGCCGAGGCGCTGGTGGCCGCGCTTCCCCCAGGAACGACCCGGGTGGTGTTGATGCCCGAACTCACCGAGTTCGAGCCCGCGGTCCTTGTGGGCGCACTCGCACGGGGCGCACGCGAGCGCGTATCGGTCGAGCGGGCACCGGTCGGCCGTCGCATCGTCCGACCGCCGCTCGCGCTGCCCCGGGCCGGCACCAGCGTCGTGGCGACGTTCGTGCTCTCGCTCGTGTTCTACCTCTCGCTTGGGGATCCCGCGAGCCCCTTCAACTGGGTGACGGGCCTGGTCAGCGCGGGCATCGTTACCGCGGTTCTCTCGCGGGTCGTCTTTGAGCGTGTCCCCTCCGTCGGTAGCCTCCGCAGCGGCCTCAGAGCCTGTCTGTTCCTGCCCGTGCTGCTGGCGGCTGTGGTCCGGGCCAACCTCGCCATGGCCGCCGTCGTACTCGACCCGCGGTTGCCGATCGACCCGTCGGTCGTGCGCGTCACGGCTCCGGAGAGCCGGCTCGGCCAGGCGTTGCTGGCAAACGCCATCACGCTCACCCCCGGGACGTTGACCGTCGATGTCGTCGACGGTGAGCTGGTGGTCCACACGCTGACCGAAAGGACCCGCGTCGACCTCGAAGCCGGCCGCCTCACTCGGGCGGTCGCCGCCGTCGTCGGCGAGCGTGGGGGTGGCTAACGTGGTGCCGTCGCCGCTCAGCGTCAACCTCCTGCTGGCCGGTGCCGCCGGCCTGCTCGTCCTCGGTGTCGCCATCCTCGGGCGAGTCGTTCTGGGACCGACCACGCCCGACCGGGTCATCGCCGTCAACGTCCTCGGGACGACGACCGTCGTCGTCATTGCGTTGCTGGCGGCCGCACTCGGGGAGCCGGGCTTTCTGGACGTGGCGCTCGTGTACGCTCTGTTGAACTTCTTGCTGTCGCTGGGTCTGGCGAAGTTCAGCATCGATCGCGGGGGTGTCCTCTGATGATCTCGCCCGCGACCGGCGCCATCGCCGCCCTGGTCGTCGTCAGCGTCTTCTTCGCGCTAGTGGCCGCCATCGGCTTCTACCGCCTGCCGGACGTGTACGCCCGTGCCCACGCCGCCTCGAAGAGCGAGACCCTCGGTGCGTTGCTTGGGCTCTCGGCGGCCGCCGTCGCCTTCGGCCCCAGCCAGGAGACGTTCAAACTCGGCCTGCTGGCGCTGTTCGTCCTCGTGACCGGCCCGACGGCCGCACACGCCGTCGTCAGGGCCGCGGCCGACGCCGGCACTGCACCGTGGACCCGCGGACACCCCATCGCCGACGGTGGCCGGATCGACGACGCGGACCAGGCCGTCGACGGCCACGCCGAAGGGAGTGATCGCACGTGAGCGTCGCCATCGAGACCGCCCTCTCGGTGGGGCTGTTGACGTTCATACTCGTCGTGGCACTCGCGATCGCATTCGTCCGGGACGTGCTGACCGCGGTGGTCGTCTTCGCCGCCTACAGCCTCGGGCTCGCGATTCTGTGGGTGCTCTACCGCGCCCCGGACGTGGGGCTGACCGAGGCCGCCGTCGGCGCCGGCGTCACGACCGCACTCCTCCTGCTTGCTATCAGCCGGACCGTCCGGCCGGTGAGTAGCGGCGTCTTCGTTGACCGGCGTAGCGTTCGTCCCGGTTCGGTGCTGGTCGCCGGCCTCGTCGCCGTGGGACTCCTGTTGACCGTGCCGGCACTCCCGCCTGTCGGGAGCCCCGACGCACCCGCCTTCGGCCCCGTTTCGGAGTTCTACCTCAACGACAGCGCCGAGCGCGGCATCGATAATGCCGTGACGGCGGTGCTGGTGGTCTACCGCGGGTTCGACACGTTCGGCGAGGTCGCGGTGGTGTTCGCGGCCGCCGTGGCCGTACTCGCGGTCCTCGGCCGGGAGGTGCCGGGATGACCCGGGAAGCCTTCACCGACAGTCCGGTCGTCACCACGACTGTCCGACTGCTCGCTCCGTTCGTGTTGACCTACGGGCTGTTCACGCTCTTTCACGGGACCACATCCGTCGGTGGCGGGTTCCAGGGTGGTGTCATCGCCGCGGCGATGGTCGTCACCATCGCCTTCGCGGTCGGCATCCGCCAGACCGTTGCCTGGCTCGACACCCGTGCGCTCTGGGGTCTGGTCGTCGCCGGCCCGCTCGTGTTCGGTCTTGTCGCCTTCGCAGGCATCGCGACCGGCGGCGCCTTCCTCCAGTTCGATCTGCTGCCGATTCCAAAGGCCTCCGTCTACGCGACCGAAGCCGTCGAGGTCGGCATCGGAGCGACCGTCGCCGCCGTCGTGGTCGTACTGTTCGTCCAGATCGCCGACGGCTACAGCGAGCCCGACCAGCCCGCGCCACCGACGGAGGAGACCGGCAATGACTGACCTGCCGCTGGGTCTCGGCGCGTGGTACGCCCACGTCGTCTACGTCCTGCTGGTCGCCATCGGCCTGTTCGTGCTCGTCAACGACGAGAACCTCGTCAAGAAGGTCGTCGGCTTGAACATCTTCCAGACCGGCGTCTTTCTCTTTGTCGTCACGAGCGCGTACCGCGTCGACGGCCGGGCACCGCTGGTTTCGGGGACTGGCCCGTTCGCCAATCCCCTCCCACATGTGCTCATTCTGACGGCGATCGTCGTCGGTGTGGCCGTCACCGCGGTCGCGCTGACGCTCGTGGTCCGGCTCTACGGCGAATACGGCACCCTCCGGGAGGACGTCATCCGTGACATCCGCGCCGGAACCGACGGGGAGGGTCGGCCGTGAGCGATCTCTTGGCGCTGCTGGTGGCGGTACCGCTGCTGGCGGCAATCCTGCCCCTGCTGGTGGCCACGCGGAGCCGCCGGCTCGCCCGCTTGGTCACCCTGGCCGCCCTCCTCGTCCAGGTCGGCCTCGCGGTCGGGCTCGCCGCGCTCGTCCAGGCCGTTGGCCCCATCAGCTACGTCGTCGGTGGGATTCCCGCCAGTTTCGGGATCGGCCTCGCCGCCGACCGACTGACCGTGGCGATGGTCGCGCTGGTCGCCGTCAGCGGCCTCGCCGCGGCGGTCGTCGACGACCGTCGCCGGAGCGGCCCCGAGAACGCCCTCTGGCTGTTGCTCGTCGCCGGCCTCACCGGCGTCGTCGTCACGGCGGACGTGTTCAACCTCTACGTCTTCCTCGAAATCTCCGGGCTCGCGGCCTACGCGCTGGTCGCCACCGCCCGGGACGGGAACGCGGCGCTGGCCGCGTTGCGGTACTTGCTGGTCGGGACCGTCGGCGCGACGCTGTACCTGCTCGGCGTCGGCTACGCCTTCGTCGCCACCGGCACCCTCGCCATGGCCGACCTCCGGGTGGCGCTGGCGGCGGCCGGCCACGACTCTACCCTCGTCGTCGCGGCCTTCGTTCTCGTCGTCGTCGGGCTGGGCGTGAAGCTCGCGCTGTTCCCGCTCCACGCCTGGAAGCCCGCC
Source organism: uncultured Halobacteriales archaeon (assembly GCA_964478805.1). Classification (GTDB taxonomy): domain Archaea; phylum Halobacteriota; class Halobacteria; order Halobacteriales; family Haloarculaceae; genus Halosegnis. The sequence continues at coordinate 10,094 of CAYZJQ010000060.1, forward strand.
GCCTACGCAACGGCACCGCCGGCGGTCGCCGTCGTTCTCGCCGCGCTCGGCTCGACCGTTGCCGGCTATGCACTCGCGCGCCTCGTCTACGGCGTGTTCACCCCGGCCTTCTTCGCAGCCGTCCCCGCGGCTCAGGCGCTGGTGCTCGTCGCCAGTGCGGCCAGTGTCGTCGCCGGTGGCCTGCTCGCCCTGCGTGCCCGTGATGTGCGCCGCCTGCTGGCGTACTCTTCGGTCTCGCAGTTCGGGCTGTTCGGCGTCGGCCTAGCGCTTGCCACGCCGGCGGCGGTCACGGGCGCGCTGGTCGTCCTCGTCGGCCACGCCGTCGCCAAAGGTGGCCTGTTCGTCGCCGCCGGGGGGCTCGCACGCCGCGGGCGCGAGACCGTCGCCGACTACGCCGGGCTCGCCGACCGGGCTCCGCTGACCGCCGCCGCCGTCGCCGTCCTCGGGGTCAGCCTCGTCGGCCTCCCGCCGACGGTCGGCTTCGCCGGCAAGTGGTACGTCGGCCTCGGCGCCCTCGACGCGGGCTCGTGGGCGGTGGCTGCGGTCGTCCTCGGGAGCACGGTGCTCTCGCTGGCCTACGTCGGCCGCCTCGTCGAGCGGTGTTACCTCGCCGATCCGGAGACGCCACACCAGGGCCCCGTCGGGACCGACGGCGGGGACCCCGTCGGCGCGACCGGCCGGACTCTAGTCCTCATGGGCGCGACCGTCCTCGTCGTCGGGCTCGGCGTCGGGTCCTCCGCGCTGGCGGCGTGGTTCGAGCCGGTCGTGGAGGGGTGGCTATGACCGACGTGGCCTCGCTGGTGCCGCTGGCGGTCGTCGCACTACCGGCGGTCGTCGCGGTACTGGTCCTCGCGTCGCGAGCCAAACCGACCGTACGGGAAGCGTGGACCCTGCTCGGTGCCCTGGGTACCGTTGCCCTCGTGGGGATACTCGTCGTCGACGACGTGACACACGTCACCCCGCTGGGCTCGCTCGCCGGCGTCGAGCTGTCGTTGCGGGCCGACGCTGCCGGCCTGCTGTTCGCGCTTCTGGCGAGTGTCCTCTGGGTCGCCACCAGCCTCTACAGCGTCGGCTACGTCCGCGAGCTGTCCGAACACGACCAGACGCGCTACTTCGCGGCCTTCGCCGCGAGCATCGCCGCGACGATGGGCATCGCCTTCGCGGCGGACCTGCTGACGCTGTTCGTCTGCTACGAACTGCTGACGCTCGCGACGTACCCGCTGGTCATCCACGCTGGCGACAACGCCGCACGCCGGGCCGGTCGGACCTATCTCGCGTACACTCTCGGTGGTGGCGTGCTCGCGCTCGGTGGCATCCTGCTCGTGCAGTTGCTGGCGGGTACTCTCACGTTCGTCCCCGGTGGCGTTGGTGGCCTCGTGGCCGACCCGAATCTCGCCCGGGCGGCCTTCGCGTTGCTCGTCGTCGGCTTCGGCGTGAAGGCGGCCATCGTCCCGTTGCACGCCTGGCTGCCGGCGGCGATGGTCGCGCCGACGCCCGTCTCCGGGCTGTTGCACGCCGTGGCCGTCGTAAAAAGCGGCGCCTTCGCGGTCTACCGCTCGGTGCTGTACGTCTTCGGCCCCGACGCGGCGACCGACCTCGGCGTCGCCCTGCCGCTGGCCGCCGTCGCCGCCATTACGATGGTGTTCGCCGGCTTGGTCGGGCTCCGGCAGGACAACCTCAAGCGCGGGCTGGCCTACTCGACGATCAGCCAGCTCTCGTACATCGTCCTGGGCATCGCCCTGCTGACGCCGCTTGCGGTCTTCGGGGCGCTGTTGCACGTCGTCGCCCACGCCTTTATGAAGATCACCCTGTTCTTCGGGGCGGGCGTGGTATACGTCGAGACCGGCGAGAAGTACGTCTCGGACCTCGCAGGCGTCGGCCGCCGGCTCCCGGTCACGATGACCGCCTTCGCCGTCGCCGCTGCGGGCCTGGTCGGCTTTCCGTTGGTGGCGGGCTTCGTCAGCAAGTTCCACCTGATGCTCGGGGCCGCGGCGAGTCCCTCGCCGGTCTTCGTCGCCGCCTTCCTCGTGGCGGGGCTTTTGAAGCTGCTGTACTTCTGGCCCATCGTCTACGTGGCCTTCTTCGGTGAGCGTGGGCCAGGGAGCCGCCACGCCTTCGCGCCACCGCACACCGGGGAGTCCGGTAGCGGCCACGCGGCGGCGGCCCCCCTCGCTACCGACGGTCACGGGGCGGGCGCGGCCGACGGTGCCGACGCCAGCACTCCCGCCGGGACCGACTCGCTTCGGACCGGGACGACCTCCCGGTGGGCCCGGCCGGCGGGCGTCGAGACGACCCCGTTCTTGCTGGTCCCGGTGGTGTTCACCGTCGGGATGGCCGTCATCCTCGGTCTCGTCCCCGCCAAGTTGCCGTTCTGGGAGCTGGCCGAGCGGGCCGTCGCGGAGGTGTTCGGATGACCGACCTCCTCCTCGCCGTCCCGCCGTGGGTCGTCATCCTCATCGCGACCGCCGTGGCACTCGCCGTGCCTCGCCGGGTCGGGTACGCCGTCGGGCTGGTGGCGACGGCCGTCACCGTCCCGTGGGTGTTGCTCGCGCCGACGGGAACGGCCCTGACCGTCGCGCCGCTTGGCGTCGAGCAGACACTGTACCGCGTCGACACGCTCACGCGGCCGGTCGCGGCCGTCTTCGGGTTCGTCGCCGCCTTAGCCGTGGGATACGCCTACGCGACGGGGGCCGACGACCGGACCAACGCCTACGCGCTGGCGTACATGGGCGTCTCCGTCGCGGCCGTGCTGGCCGGTGACTGGCTCACGCTCGTCTTCGCCTGGGAGTTGATGGCGGTGACGGCGACGGTACTCGTCTGGCACCACGGCGGCGACGCCGTTCGGCCGGCCTTCCGCTACGCCGTCTACCACCTCGTCGGCGGTGCCCTGCTGGTCGGGGCCGTCGTCCTCCACTACGCCGCCACCGGCTCGTTCGCCATCGAGGGCGGCTTCACCACGGGCCTGCCTACCGCGCTCGCGGCGCTGGGCGTCGGCGTCAACCTCGGCTTCGTCGGCCTGCACTACTGGGTGCCTGACACCTACCCGCGACCCCACGTCGCCGCCAGCGTCGTCCTCGCGGGCTTCACCACGAAGGTGGCCGTCTACGCGCTGGCGCGCGTCGTTCCGGACGGGAACGAACTCGTCGCGTGGATGGGCGGGGCGATGGTCCTCTACGCCGTCTGGCAGGCCATCCTTCAGACCGACATCCGCCGGCTGCTGTCGTACCACATCGTCTCGCAGGTCGGCTACATGGTCGTCGCCGTCGGCCTGGGCACCGCCGCCGGCACCGCCGGGGCCGTCGCCCACCTCTCGGCGCACGTCCTCTACAAGGGCCTGCTGTTCATGATCGCCGGTGCGCTGCTGTTCCGGGTCGGCACCGAGAATCTATCCCGGCTCGGGGGCCTTGGCCGGCGTCTGCCGGTGACGTTCGCGGTCTTCCTCGTCGCGGCACTGGCCATCTCCGGCGTCCCCGGCTTCTCGGGGTTCGTCAGCAAGGGACTGATCCTCAAGGCCGTCGACGCTGGCGGCGCGGACCTCCTATGGTGGGCTTTGGTCTTCGGTGGCGTCGGGACCGTCCTCTCCTTCGCCAAGGTAGGCTACTACGCCTTCCTCCGGGCCGCCCCCGAGCGGCTGGAGGTCCGCCCAGCGCCCGGGGCGCTGACGGCCGTGCTCGTCGTCGCCGCGGTTCCGAGCGTCGTCTTCGGACTCACACCGGGGCTGCTGTACGGCGCGGTCCCCGGGGACGCAGCTGGATTCGACCCGTACGCGGTCGCGGAACTGACCAAGGCGGCACTCGTGACCGCGGCCGGCCTGCTCGGGTTCGTGGTCCTGCGGGGGCCACTCGGTCGGGTCCCGAGCGTCGACGTGGACCGACTACTCCACCCGGCTGCCTTCCGCCTGGCAGACGGCGTGGCACGCGCCACCATCGCCGCCAGCCGCGGTGTACAGCGAGTCCTCGCCACCGCCCTCGCACGGGCCGGCGAGACGATTGCGGACGACGACCGCCGCGACGCCACCCTCGCGGGAATCGGGACCACGCTCCTCGTAGTTGTGGCCACCCTCGGCGTTGCACTCCTCGTCACCCAACTCGGCTGATACCATGACAACCGAACACGACACCGACTTCGGCCGCACCGCACCCGACTACGACGCACTCGTCGCCTACCTTGAGGACCGCTTCGAGGAGGACCTCCGGTGGATCGCCTCGTTCAACACGAAGACCTACCGGTATACCGTCCAGTACATCCGCCCGGACCTCACGACCGAACTGTCCTCGCACGATCTAGATGTCGTAATCCACCGCACCATCGCCCTGTTCAACAGGGGGTACGTTGAGCAGGTCTACACCCACCTCGGCGACGCGAAATCGCTGGTGCTGGACCACGACCGCGCGACTGCCGTCCACGTCTACCTCGGCAAGAATGAGGGCTTCGTCGTCAAGATACGCACCGGCAACGAGGTCACGGTACCGACGTTCGTCGACGAGTGCCTGGCAGTACTGTACGGGGCCGCCGAGGCCTGACCATGTCGGCCCTCCACCCCAGCCGGTGGGTCGACACCGACAGCGGGGCACATGTTCATTATACCGTCGTTCGAACCGCTCTGGCATGACGCTCGAAGGGCTTGACGACCTTGACCGGTACATCCTCCACAAACTCCAGGAGGATGCACGGGAGACGTCGTCGAAAGAGATTGCAACGGCAATGGACGTCTCACCCAGTACGGTCCGCAAGCGCATCGACCGCCTCGAAGCGGAGGGGATCATCACCGGCTACCACGCCGAGGTCGACTACGGGAAGGCGGGATACCAGCTCCACATGCAAATCGCCTGTACGGCCCCGATTTCACAGCGCGAGCAGCTCTCGCAGGCGGCCCTCGACGTGAGCGGGGTCGTCGCCGTCCGTGAACTGGCCACCGGCGAGGAGAACGTGCTCGCAACCGTCATCGCCGAGGACAACGACGACCTGAGCCGCATCGCGGGCGAACTGAGCGACCTCGGCCTCGCCGTCGCCGACGAACTGCTCGTCCGCCGCGAACATTTCACGCCGTACCGCAAGTTCGCCACCGGGCCCGATCAAGAGGTCAAGCCCAGCCCAACGGGTCAGCGGTGAAGATGGTTGTGTCTAGTGGCTGACTCGGCCGGTCGCTCGATTACGCCCGTCTCAAACGCCTCTGTGGCATCGACACATTTCAGTTCCGAACACGGCAAATAGAAGTCGCGTGACTATAGCGGTCAGCGGCCGTTGATCATAGGCGAGATGAGGTCACCACATGGACTTATTTTGTGCCAGCTCAGCGGCAGGCGGTGTTGAATATGGGGCAGGCGTCTGTCGCTTCTATACCTTTTGCACAGTGCCGAACCCGTGGGAGACGATTCATAAACTCCAATTCGAGGTCTTGGGCCGACACGAACCGATCAGCACTGGAGTGTCGTATCGTCTCAGCGAGACCAACGGTTCCCTCGGCCAGTTCGACGACGATACCCTCACAGTCGCGTACGACTGTGGCTGGCGCGAGCGGGTACTCCAGTTCTGAAAGGACCGTGCTAATCCGATTGAGACGAACTGAACGCTGCATTATAGATTATAAATACACCGGGTTGGCATAGCAGTATCTACAGCAGATGTCGTCTACTCTGGACTGAACTCATGATCTGTATATGACGCCCACCGCTCTCGACCGCCGAGGGACCGATGGTTGCGACCGACCGCGACGGCGACCGGTTGGCGTTCCCCGCGTGTACACGCCGAGGGGTCACAGACAAGACCCATTCCCAGCGAGTACACGAGATGATCTCTGCTGCGTAGCTACCTCGTCACGCCGCGCTATTCTCCCTGCAACCTGAGGCGCCAGGGTCGCGAGAATAGAGAAGGCTATGACACTGTGCGACTGTCTTCCACACTATGGATGCCACTAACCCAGCGACCAACACACTACTCAAGTCGTACGAGGAACACTCGGTGTCCGACGTCGATGCGATGCTCGGAGACGCGGTGGCGGCCTTCGAGACATGGAGACAACGACCACTCTCCGACCGGGAGCGTCTGCTCGCCGCGGCCGCCGACGTGCTTCGAGCGAATGCCCGCGAGTATGCAGAAACGATGACTCGTGAGATGGGTAAGCCGATTACGCAGGCCGAAGCCGAGGTCGAGAAGTGTGCCTGGGCGTGTGACCACTACGCCGAACACGCGAGTGCCTATCTCGAACCCGACCATCATCCGAGTCCTCCCGGGACGACGGTCAAGACCGTCTACGACCCGCTGGGGCCGGTGCTGGCGGTGATGCCCTGGAACTTCCCGTTCTGGCAGGTGTTCCGCTTTGCGGCGCCGTACCTCACCGCTGGC
>CAYZJQ010000061.1:0-15819 GCA_964478805.1 uncultured Halobacteriales archaeon
AGTGGGCCGAGCTTGAGCAGGCCGAACGACCAGTAGAGGTACCAATCCGGCAGGATGATCGCCGGCGTGTTCGACGGGTCCGCCGGTGCACCGATGTGGGGCGGCAATGCGGCTGACAGGAAGACGATCATGCCGACGAAGAAGCTCGTCAGCGCGAGGTTCCGCACCATCTCGTGGGGCCACGCCGGGAACGCGAGCACGTCGCGCTCGACGTAGTCCGACTCGAGTCTGAGTACTTGATCCTCGTAGCGGGCCCGCTCGAAGTATTCGTAGGTGAGCCGCGAGAGGCCCTGGGTGCGTTCCTTGCGTTCGCGCCACGTCGGTGTCTCGTCGTCCGGAGGGACCACCCCTGGGACGCGCCCGTCGCTTGCCATGCATTCCGTAGGGTCCCGAACGATATAGCGCGAGCGCCCCCTGTCCGGCCCCTTAGCGGCTGCCCTCGTCGGTGCTCCCAGGCATCGCTCGACGGCATCTGGTGTGACAAACGTTCTTATTCTACCGCTACTCAGTTCAAAAAGACCGGAATAGCGCCGGTCATGCCACGGTAATTTACAAACACGCCGCGAACTCCGACCACAGTGACACGATCCGCCACGACCCACCGCGCGCTCCTCCGACGCGGCGGTGCGGCGGTCGCGGCGGCGTCCGCGAGCCTAACCGGCTGCTCCGCTCTCGATCTCGATCTCGGCGGGTCGCCCGACGTCCCCTTCTTTGCGACGTGGGTGCCAGCCCCCGGGCGGGTGTTTCTCGACCCTGAGGGGACCGAGGCCGACGGGGCGATGCTCCGGCACCACCCGTTTCGGACGCGGTCGTTCGACGAGCTGACCGAGTTCACCGCGGCGCGCAACGAGACCGTGACGACTCGGTACGACGACGGCCACGTCCACCCGATATTGGCCGTGACGCCCGCGGAGGCGTCCTTCGAGTTCCGGTCCAACCAGGGGCTCTCGGTGCTTGCGACCAAGCTGCTTGAGGACGACATCGTCGCGGTGTTCGAGGCGTACGAGGATCCGACCGGCACGTTCGAAATCTCGGACGAGTATGAGGGGTTCACGCTCGTGACGTTCACGGACGGTGCGTGGGCTATCGGCGTCCAGGCAGTCGTCGTCGAGGCGTTCACGCCACTCGGTGCCGGCGGGCCTCTCCTGCGCGAGAAGCGGGCGTCGTCGCGGCGACCGTCGATGCGCGGGTTGAAAAAGGCCGCTACGCCGCGGTCGACGAGCCGTTGCGAAGGCTCGTTACGCTATCGGGCCGGCAGCGACCGTTGCGATGACCAGCTACGGCGGCGAGGCACCTGACGGGAACGCGACCACGCCTTCCCTGCCCGAGCCGGTCGCGACCGGAACGACTCGAGAACCCGACGACTCGGCGGCCGCACGCCGGGTACTCGTGTTCCAGTCCGCGAGCGACGCTTAGGACTATCCCGACAATGCCGAGGATGCGCTCGACCACTGGACGCCGAAGAGCCCCGTTGGCGACTGGTCGGAGGTGTCGGCGACGATTTGCGAGAACGCCGTCGTCATCGCCGGGGCGACGTGAGTAAATCGCAGGATGGAGCGCTCATTCGCCGTCGACCCGCGCCTGCACACCGAACCAGTGGGTAACCGTTCCGGTCTCGTCGGGGACCGGCAGCAGCGACACGCGGTTGCGGAACCGTTCGCCGTCTCGCCGGTAGTTCCACAGTTCGACCGTCACTGACTCCCAGGTGCGCAGTGCCTCGTGAAGCCGTGCGACCGCGTCCGACTCCGTGTCAGGTCCTTGGAGGAGCCGCGGGTTCTCGCCGATGAGGTCGGTACGTGAGTAGCCGGTCAGCTCGCAAAACCGGTCGTTCGCATAGCGGATGGGATTGTCCTCGTATGCCGCACCGGAGAGCGTCACGCCGACGGGGGCGTCATCGAGCGTCCAAGCTTGCCAGACGAGTCGGCGCTCGCGGACACGCATGTCACTGGTCTCGAGATCGACATCGGCGGGTTCGAAGTCGGCGGGCGTCGGAACCGGCTTGTCGAGCACCTGTGCGGCTCGCGCCCGGAACGTCGCCGGGTCACTACCGAGCGCGCCGAGGAGCGTTCGGCGAACGCCGTCGTCGCAACCGATCATTGTCTGGGTGGTCGGCTCCTGACGTGAAAACGCCTGTCGGTCCGCAGCCGGGCATCCCCCCTCCAACCGGGGTTTTTTGCTCGATGCTCGTGCAGGGAACACGGGGACTGAGGTCCCCGAAACACCCATGAACGTGGATTTCACTCACCAGCCGTCGTACACGCACCTGCACGTCGAACTGGAGGCAGGGGAGTCGATCCTCGCCGAGCCGGGGGCGCTGGTCGGCCACTCGCCGACGGTGACCGTCGAGACCTCGACGAGCCGTGACGGCCTGCTTGCCTCCGCGAAATCAATGCTCGGCGGCGAATCGGCGTTCGTCAACGAGTTCCGTGCGGAAGGCGGAGCAGGCACGGTGACGCTCGCGCCACCGACGCCGGGCGATGCGATGGCTCACGACCTCGACGAGGAAACGCTGTACGCCGTTGACGGCGCGTTCCTCGCGGCGACCCCTGGTATCGACATCGACTCGGAACTGGGCGGCCTCACCTCGTTGCTCGGCGAAGCGAGTCTTACGCCGCTGGCACTAAACGGGAGCGGGACGGTCTACCTGGAAGCGTTCGGCGGGCTCGAGCGGCTTGACCTCGCGGCCGAGGAGTCGTACACCCTCGACAACCAGCACCTCGTCGCGTGGGAGGCGTCGCTCGACACCGACGTTCGGCGCGTCGGTGGGCTAAAATCTTCGCTACTGAGCGGCGAGGGACTCGTCTTCGATGTCACCGGTCCCGGAACCGTGTGGTACCAGACGCGCGATCTTGACGCGTTCGTCGGCGCCATCGCCCCCCGGCTCCCCTCCAGGCAGGGGGAGTGACAGCTGCCCGTCGCCATTTATGAACAGAAACGGCGAGAAGAGATATACCGGCCCTGGTCCGACACCCGGACGTCGGTCGTGTGGTGGGTAGGGGCTGACTGCCACACCGCTGGCGCGAGCGGTTCGACGACACTCCGCTCGTCAGAACTTAGAGTGACGGACCGAAGTCGGGCGTCGAGATATCATCGGTGACGGTCACGTCCCGGATAGACCCCAGGTCCAGCAAGATACTCCCACACACCGAACAGACCCGGTCTTCGACGCCCTTCGACCCGCCCACCGGGACCCACTCGATCTGGGCCGTCGCCCGACCCCCACACACGTCGCAGTCTGTCATCACTCGGTGTTGCCCCCCGGTTAGTACAACAGTGCTCGTTGACTATTCAGGGTGTTGCGGCGACTGGGCCTGCGGGTTCATCACCGAAGCCGGTCTCGACGAGCGGCGTCTCAACCGCTTGACTGGAACGGCTGACCGGCGGCGTCAGGAGCGTTCGACGTCGCTCGCCGTCGGGTTCGACCCGTACAGCGCCGGTACCCAGTTTTGTCCGTCAATGGCCGGGCGCTCGTAGGTGGGGTCCTGTTGTCGTGCCGGCAGTTCGGTTGGCTCGGGCATCGTGTCTTCGTACTCGACTTGGCCAAGCAGGTGACTGATGCAGTTGAGCCGGGCGTGCTTTTTGACGTCGGCGTTGATGACGTACCACGGCGACTCATCGGTGTCCGTGCGCTCGAACATCGCGTCCTTCGCACGGGAGTACTCGACCCACCGTTCGCGAGCCTCGAGGTCGAGCGGGCTGAGCTTCCAGCGCCGCGTCGGGTCATTCGTCCGCTTCTGGAAGCGACGCTCCTGCTCCTCGTCGCTGATGGAGAACCAGTATTTGACGAGGACGATACCGGAGCGGCGCAGCATACGCTCGAACTCGGGGACTGACCGGATGAACTCCTCGTACTCGGCGTCGGTACAGAAGCCCATCACGCGCTCAACGGTGGCCCGGTTGTACCAGCTGCGATCGAACAGCACCATCTCGCCGGCCGCAGGCAGGTGCTCGACGTACCGCTGGAAGTACCACTGGCTCTGCTCGCGTTCGGTTGGCTTCCCGAGCGCGACGACCTTCACGACGCGGGAGCTCGTCCGTCGGGTAATCCGGTGGATGGTCCCGCCTTTGCCAGCCGCGTCCCGGCCGTCGAAGAGTACGACAACCCGCAGCCCCTGTTCTTTGACCCACATCTGGAGCCTGACGAGCTCTTCTTGGAGTCGCTCGAGTTCCCGCTTGTAGTGTTTCTTCTTGATCTTCCCGCTGTCCTTATACAGGTTCTTCTTGTCGACGGTGTGCAGCACCGACTCTTCCGGCGGCAACACAGGGTGCGTACTCATCGGGCCGACCGCTCCGTCGGTCCTCGGGGGGGCGTCTGGGTGTCCATTCCTCAGTATCTGGTAGCGGTGGACATGAATCCTCCCCCGGGTGCGCCGACCCGACGCGATGGCGTGCGACAGCAGGCTGTGTGGTGCTTAGCGGCGCGGTCGTCGAGTGTCGCGTCACGGGTGCGAGGATGGCTTCAGCGTAGGTTCGGCACGACTGGAGCGTCCGCCGATTCCGGGAGCCGGTGGCCGCCCTCGCCGTCGGCGATGACGTCGGGCGTCGCGTCGGCCGGCACCTCTGGGACCAGTGGTGCCCCCGTCTCGTCCATACCGTCTCCACGGCCACCACTCAAAATGGTACCTAGTAGTCAATGACACTCGGCCAGTGCGTGGACGAGTAACCGGTCGCTCCGGTCTCCGGTGCTCTCCTACTGTTTCTCGCGGGCGACGCTGCTCCCGCCCTGTCGTGGCCGTCAGGCGGAGCCATCGGTGGTGGTTGTCGAGTCTGCGACGGGTTCAGCAGGATTGCGTCCCCGGTGGACGAAGACGACGCCGGTCAACACCAGCACGCCGCCGAGAACGACGAAGACAGTGAGCGGCTCGCCAAGCACCGCCACGCCGAGAGCGACCGTCACCACCGGTTCGACGGTGCTAACGACGCCGACTCGCCCTGCCTCGAGTCGCGAAACGCCTTCATAAAAGAGCAAGTGAGGAACGACCGTCGAGACAACGGTAATTCCGAGGACGACGCCCCACTCAGTTGGGCCTGCGGGCAGACGCAGGCCGCCGGCGAGGAGGCCGTAGGCTATCATGCTGAGTGTCGTCCCAACGAGCACGCCGAGCATGACGCCCTTGGGCGTCGCTGTCGGCACCACGTACCGGCTGCCGGCGGTGTAGACGGCGTAGAAGGCCGCCGCGCCAAGCGCCAGCGCCACACCGACCGGGTCGCTGCCCGCCGTATCCGACCAGACGACGAGGGCGACCCCGGCCAGTGCCAGCCCCAGCGCGGCCACCTTCCGGCGGGTGACGGCCTCGCCGAGTGCTATCGCCGAGAGGACGACCACCATCGCCGGATAGGTATAAAGGACGATGGTTGCAAGCCCGGCGGTTAGATACCGCAGCGAGATGAAAAAACACAGCGTCATCAGCGTATAGATGACGCCCAATGCGAGCGTGGTGGCACCGGTTCGGTCAGCCGCCGGCAGCGACCAGCCCCGGCCGACTGCCACGGCGAGGACGGCGACCGTCGCGAACCCGAACCGTACCGGTAGCAGTGTCGGGAGCGGGAGGCGAATTGTCGCCGCGACTTCGCCAAAGATACCGATGGTCCCGAACCCGGCGGCTGCCGCGAATACCATCGCCGTTCCCTTCGCCGATTCGTCCACACTCGATACACAGCCGGCGGTCGCCTGGGCGTTTCGGTCCGACCGACGGTCGCCACCTACTGTTGAGGCTCTGTCGTTGGCGCCAATACCGCCTCCACCCGCCGCTCAAACTCGACCTCATCGATTTCCCCCATCGCGTACCGCTCGCGGAGCCGGTCGAGCGCCTCGGCCTGCGGGTTTGGAGGCGCGGGCTCCGCTTCCTGCGCGGCGGCCCGGCCCGCCCAGCCGAGTGCGACCGGGAGGAGTCCGCCGAAGCCGAGTGGGTAAGCGATCCACGCCCACGTGACGTCCAGCGCGTGCAGCGAGAACGCGGCCACGAGCACCAGCAGCGTGACGCCTCCTGCCACGGCACTCACAAACGACGCCGGCGCGTCAGAGCGGCAGACGCGGCTCATCGTCCTCCCTCCGCGGCGGGCCGATTGTCTCGCTGCCACAGTTGGAAAAAGTAGCCCGCACCGACGACAACGACGCCGATGAGTACGAGCAGAATCGCAAACGCAAGATATCCCAGCAGTGGATCTGCGTACGGTCCGATAACATCACCCGGTGGCTCGATGGCCCATGGGCTGAGATGGAAGAACGCCAACATCCCAGCACCGAACGTCAGCACGATGGTCCAGTAGCGCGCACCGGCCCGGCCGGTCAGCGACAGTGCCAGCCCGAGCGCGACCAGTGGGTAAATCACGAGGCTGTATGTGAATGGGGTTATTTCGGGGGTGACCGGCCAGCCGACGTGGTTGCCGCGGATCACGTGGTCGACGTGGTGTGCTACGCCGAGCAAGGTCGCTGCTATAAGGAGCGCAGACGCGCGCCCTGAGATGGGTCGGTCACCACCGGTCTTGTTGTGTCCGGGCATGCTCTCAAGTAGAATCCACTTGGCCGAACCGTTTTGCCCAATAGCTTGGGGGTTCTGGTCGATTTGTCGGTTCGGTCGCCGCGGCGGTCCCGCCGCTGCGACCGTGCCCCCGACTAGAACAACTGTGTCTACCCAATGAACTTGAACGCGACTAAGACCTGTTCGCGCACCTCCAGACGGTATTTGCTTCGACGAGCGTCACAGAAGCGTCGATAGCGACCTCATTGGTCAGGGCCACGCGAATCTGGTGTGAAAAGATCGAACCACCAACCAGTGAGGCCTCCCGCAGTGACCGCGGTTGAGGGCGTGAACCCCAGGGTCGGTCCTGCACGCAACTGAGACGGTGTCAGAGGCACTCGGTCCGTACAGTTCAGTTGGCCGACCCTGAGCAGAGATGAGTACCGTTCCATGAATAAAAACACTTGTGATAACCTCTGTTGATTATTGTAGAATGTATGGTCATTGACTCCCCTGCAGTCCGGCTGTTTCGCGCAGTCGTCGCCGGACCGGTCGGCTCCGTCCACGCTGGGCTGAACACACCACGAGCCGTCCGTTCTGGCGGCCGCTTCACAGAGGGACGGGTTTTTGCGCCCGGGCGTGTTTAAACACGACGACGGCGATGACGACAGTTACCCCCGCTTAGCCCCGTGTGATGACATCTTCACACCGAGCCGTCACCTTTCCAGAGCGTCTACTTACACGATTCCGGAACTGCCCGACGAGGCCCCGTGATGAGGGTTTTCGTGGGGGCTAACGTGCTGGCTCAGTCTTTTGTCCGTCACCGTCTTATTTCACGCCCGCCAGCAGACGCTGTGCACCGCCGCGCGTTCCTCACTACGCTCGCAGCGGCTCCGACCGCGGGGTGTGCGGCCGGCTACCAGGGTCGGGGTAGAAGCGACACCGTTCTGAGCGAGCGGCCGATAGCGGAACTCGGCACGCCGGCGACCATCTGTTCGGAGCCGATCACGCCGACTAGTATCCGCCCCGTCGTTGAGCCGGCATTCGGTCCCGACTGGACGGAGGTTGACGCGACCGGCTACCGCCCACTCGTTGATGAGTCGGTCGTGGTCGGCGTCACAGTAGGCGAGCGCGCTCGCGCCTACCCGGTCTCGGTTCTCTGGCACCACGAAGCCGTGAACGACACGTTCGGAGCGCCGCTTCTCGTCACCTACTGCTCGAACTGCCGGAGCGGGCTCGTCGCTCGACGCCAGGCCGGTGGCGAGTCAGCGATATTCGCCGCGTCAGGGCTGCTGTGGGATCCGCCAAGTGAGTACGCCGGAGCTGCTGAGTCGGCTGGAACGGTCTTTGGCGCGACGAGCCGCGAGACGGATGTTTCCATACGCGTCTCCGGCAACGTCGTGCTTTACGACGACCAGACGAAGAGCTACTGGTCGCAACTCGTCGGCCGGGCTATCTGTGGCCCCCTGCGCGGTGAGGCGTTCGAAATCGTCCCCTCGACAGTCGCCCGGTGGGATACGTGGCGCACGGCCAACCCTGCGACTGAGGTGTTGTTGCCGCCGCCCGCGTCAGTACTGGGGTAGAAGCCGAGCTACAAAACCTGCCGCTGACAGCTCCCGCAGAGGTTCTCCTCTTTCACATCCACTTCACGAACCGTCGGCGAGAAATTCATCACACAGCGGTTGTTGTCGCAGTGTTCGAGCCCGAGTGTGTGTCCGATTTCGTGGACGACCTCCTTGCGGACACGGTCGGCGAACACCTCGCCGGCGGACTTGTTGGCGAGACCGCCGTCCGAGGAGGTCTGGAGCCGATGGGTCGAGATGACCGAGCCATTCCCGGAGAGGTACGCCAGCCCGAACGCGTAGTTGCGCCGACGGTAGTAGAGGTCGTTCGGAGTAATAGCGATGTTTTTCTCGCCGCTGCCGACGCGGGAGGCGAGCTCAATGAACTCCTCCGCGCGGTACTGCTTGCGCGATGGGTCGTAGGCGTTCTCCGGGACGGGCTGGGTCTCGTGGATCGTCACCTCGCAGTCGTAGACCGACCGCAGCCCGGACGACGCCTCCCGCTTCACCGCCGCGGGGACGTCACCCACCGGCACGATGTCGACGTGCATATGCGAAACCGTTAGGCCAGATGGGTCGTAAGGGTTCCGCCGTGTCACACAAGCGGCGGACGACCACCGATCACGAAACTGCCCTCGCCGACGCCCTTGCTGAGTACGCACCGGACCGTGCCGTTGAGGTCGGCGTCGGCGCCCGGCCGGCCGTGACAGCGGCACTGGCCGCACGCGGTCGTCGTGTGGTCGCGACCGACGTCGTTGAGCGGTCCGTTCCGGACGGTGTTGTGTTCGTCCGCGACGATATAACTGATCCCGACCCCAATCTGTATACAGATGCGGACCTCGTCTACGCGTTACGGTGTCCTCCGGAACTTCAGCGTCCGCTCGTCGCGGCTGCTGAGTGGGTGGATGCGACATGGGCGTTCACGACGCTCGGCGCGGATCCAGCAGTCGTTCCCGTTCGTCCGCGAACCCTGCCGGGGGGGACGCTCTTTACACCCCCGACGCGGAATGATGTGGTATGACTTTGCGCGCCGACGCGGTAGTGCTTGACGTCGACGGCGTACTCGTCGATGTCGCGGACTCATACCGGCGGGCCATCCTCGACTCGCTCGACCATGTCCACGGTGAGACGCTTGACAGCACGACCGTCCAGCAGTTCAAGAACGCCGGCGGATTCAACAACGACTGGGAACTGACGTACGCGGCCGCGTTGTACGTGCTCGGCCGCCGTTGGGGCCTCCCCCTGTCTATAGAGACGTTCACCGAGATGATTGCAGCCTCGGGCGGCGGGCTGGCGGGTGCAGAGACCGTTGTCGCTGATCATCTTGACCCCCACGAGCGCGAGCGCGTCTACGCGGCCTGGGATCGCAAACGACTCCGCGATGTGTTCCAGCAGCTCTACCTCGGAGCCGACCGCTACCGCGAACTGGAGGGTGGCGAGCCCGACCCTGACCTCGCGGGAGCCGGCTACATCGAGACGGAAGAGACGCTGCTTGACCCCGCCGTCCGGGACACACTGCTCGACCGATTCACGGTCGGTATCTTGACGGGCCGACCGGCTACAGAGGCCGCCATCGCCCTCAAGCGAGTGGGGCTTGAGGTTCCCGCAGATCACCGGTTCACGATGGACGACCCGACGCCAGGGAAACCCGACCCGGCAGCACTCGTGACGCTCGCCGAGCGGTTCGGCGCTCGCGAGGTTGCCTTCGTCGGCGACACGCTCGACGACGTGACGACAGCTGTCAACGCGGCCGATGCCGACCCGGACCGTACCTACCACGGGGTCGGTGTGCTGACCGGGGGCCTGACCGGTGAGGCGGGGCGCAAGAAATTCGAGACCGCGGGGGCGAGCGCTGTCCTCGACTCGGTGAACGAACTCCCCGATCTGTTGGATTAGTCCAACACCGGCTCGACGGCCTCGACGACCGCGCGTACGGATTGGTCGGGAGCGAGTGCGACGTATAACCCTTGCTCATCCACGATGACGCGCACGAGCGTCATCTCTTCCATGTAGGTGACGATAGCGCGCACGGCACCGGCGTTGGGCAACAGCGTGTTCTCGTACACGTCACGCTCCATGATATCCATGTGGAGGTGCGAGAGCACCTGATCGTAGTGCTCGTGGAGGTGGTCACGATCACGGTAGAGATCGAGCACTGCGTCCGCGACGTAGAGGATCTCGAAGTCGTCGCTGGTAAACGCCGTTACCGAGAGCAAGCTGTCGCCGGCGGCCTCGTGAACGGCCGCCCGCGCCTCGTCGCCGTCGAAGGCGACGAGCGTCGACTTCTTAGTGTGTGACATACCCACGCGCACGGAGAGCGGTGACAAAAACACACCGGGCACCTGAGTTTATACACTCGGGGGAACTAGCAGAGTCCATGAGTGACACGGCGGGGCTCGGCGACGCGGTCGCGGGTGCGTCGAACCTGCTGCTGCTCGGGCCGTCGGTGAACCAGGCGGTCGACCGGGCCTGTCTCGACCACCTCCCCACTGGCCCCCCGGCGCACATCATCGCAGTGAATTTCTCGCCGTCACCAGGGACGTGGCTTGAGCGGTACGATACCCACGCGAACCAGGACCCGTCGGCCGTCGTTCTCGTGACGACGAACGTCTCGGCGGTCGACACCGAGTACGACTGGCCGCTCGCCGTCGAGGAGCTGTCAAGCCCCGCCGACCTCACCGGTATCGGGATGATCATCAGCAAGTACCTGGAGCGGTGGCACGACCGCGGGCGGGTGGCGCTGTGTTTCGATTCACTGACGGCGCTTCTCCAGTACGACGATCTCCAGAACGTCTACCGCTTTCTCCACATCATCTCGACGCGGCTGGCCGGCGCCGACGCAACGGCCCATTTCCACCTCGACCCGATGACCCAGGACGACCAGACCGTCTCGACGCTGCGGGCACCCTTCGACGCCGTTGCGACGTACGACGAGGACGCTGACGCCTGGCAACTGGAACGGCGGTGAGCCGGGCTCGACGCGGGCTCTCGGGCTAGGCAAGGCCGGCCGGTCGCACAACCCTTACGCGGCGTCCGCCCGAGATGTCGGTATGCGAATCGCGCTACTCGGCGGCACCGGCGACATCGGCCAGGGGCTCGCGCTTCGGTGGGCGTACGACTCGAACCACGAGATCGTCCTCGGCTCCCGCGACCCGGAGAAGGCACGGACGAAGGCCGAAGAGTACGAGACGGAGCTGGACTCGCTCGGCCGTGACCGGAAGGTGACCGGCTTCGTCAACGAGATGGCCGCCGACCGTGCCGACGTGGTCGTGCTCGCGGTCCCCGCGTACCACGTCTCCGACACGGTCGAGGCTGTCACCGAGAGCCTCAATGAGTCGATTCTCGTGACGCCCGCCGTCGGGATGAGCCGCGACGACGATGGGTTCCACTACAACCCGCCGCCGCACGGCTCCGTGGCCGCCCTGGCCGCCGAGGCCGCCCCCGAGGACGTTCCCGTCGTCGGCGCGTTCCACAACCTCGCGGCCGGCCGGCTCGCCGATCTTGAGGCCGATATCGACTGGGACACACCTGTCTTCGGCGACGACACGGACGCCAAGGAGACAGTGATGCAGTTGGCCGCCGACATCGAGGGGTTACGGCCCCTTGACGCCGGTGGGCTCGCCAACGCCGCCGAGGTCGAGTCGCTCACGCCACTGCTGATCAACCTCGCTCGTGAGAACGACGGCCTGCACGATCTCGGCGTGAAGTTCTGGTAACTACGGCTCCTCGAACGGGAGCTCGAGCTCGTAGCCGACCGCCTCGACCGCCGCCGCGACCACGGCCTTGACCCCCTCGCCAGTCTCGACGCTCATGTAGTGGTCCGCCTCAACCTCCCGGGAGCGGTCGGCCTTATTGCAGACGGTGAGCACGGGCACCTCCTCGTCGCCCGCCGCGAACAGCTCGACCACCTCATCGCGCAGCTCGAGCTGGGCGTCGAGCGGGTAGCCGCAGTCGCCGCTCGCGTCGACGAGGAAGAGGACGGCGTCGGCGAGGTGGGTTAGCGCCGAGACGGCCTGCGACTCGATGGCGTTGCGCTCTGCGGCCGGGCGGTCGAGCACGCCGGGCGTGTCGACGACCTGGTAGCGCACGCGGTCGTGTTCGAGATGGCCGACCCGGAGCTGTTTGGTGGTGAACGGATACGTCGCCACCTCGTTCGACGCCCGGGTGACGCGGTTCACAAACGAGGATTTTCCAACGTTCGGGTAGCCCGCGACGACGATTGCAGGCTCGTCGGCGCGGATGTCCGGCAAGGTCTTGAGTTCCTCGCGGGCATCTGCGATGGCAAGCAGGTCGTCGGCGACCGACTCGGTCACGTCGGCGTAGCGGGCGAATGCCTGTTTGCGGAGTTTTCGGGCGGTGGCAGTGTCGGCGTTGCGGATCCGGCCGTGGTACTCGGTTTTGATTTTCTCGACCTGCCGGGAGGCCCACATCACTTCGTTGAGATGCTGTCGGAGCGTATCGACGTTCAGGTCCTCACGGCGGACGATGGCGTCCGCGAGGTCTCGGTAGAACGGGTCGATCTCGTCGAAGTCGGGCCAGGAGGTGACGACGTTCCCGAGGTTGTCCGAGAGGATGTTGCCCGCGGTCTGTAGCATCGACTCCTGGGCCTCGACGCCTTGCTTGGCGCGCCCGGCACGGGCCGCTCTGGAAAAGGCTTTGTCGATGAGCTCCTCCGACCGTGGGGTGGTGGGGAGCGATTCGAAGACAGTCATTACTGCCGGTTCACCGCCAAGCCGTAAAAACGCGTTCGTTGGCTTCTCAGCAGTCGCGGTCCGTGTAGGCGCGGTTCACGCGACTGTCTCGCCCGAAGGCACTCGTCGCTGTCGGGCGAGGACCGGATGTGACCGACGCACTCGCTAGGACAGTCCGACGGACGGCCGCGGTTTTCGCCTTCGCGCTCGGGCTCGTCGGCCTTGCGCTGGTGCGTGGTACCGCTGCGCTGTTGTTTCCATTCACCGGTGTGGCCCCGCTGATCTCGTGGTTGAGTCTATCATCCACCCGGTCCGATCGACCGCTCAAGACGGCCGATACTGTTGCAGGACCGACCACGGTCGAGCGTCCGGGAGACCAGGTAAGACTCCAGTAGCCGGCTGGATTTTAGTCACAAGCGCTCTAACCCACGGTATGGCAGCTATCGACGCGGACGCGCTGTTGCCCAACGACCGAGTGAAAGAGGCAGTGAGCGACGGGAACATTACCCAGCTCACCCGCGGTGCTGGGACCCGTTACGCGGATGAAGGGGACGTGTTCGACCTCGACGGCGAGCAGTTCGCCATCGTTGAGGTCGAACAGCGCAAGCTCGGCGACATGACCGACGCCGACGCCGAGCGAGAGGGGTCCCCCTCGCTCGACGCGTACAAGGCCCGGATGAAGCGCGCCCACCCCGGCGGCTTCGAGTGGGACGACGACGCTGACGTGCTCACTTACCGGTTCGAGCGCGTCTCATGACGCTACCGCCGGGCGCGCAGTTCCGCGAGCAGGTCCTCTAGCTTGAGATCCTGCATCGAGAGCAGGACGAGTAGGTGGTAGACGAGATCGGCCGACTCGGCGGCTAGCGCCTCGCGGTCGCCGTCCTTGGCCGCGAGGATTGCCTCCGTCGTCTCCTCGCCGAGCTTCTCGAGAACGTAGTTCTCGCCCTTCTCGTGGGTAAACAGGTGGGTCGTGTACGAGTCCTCGGGGAGGTTCGCCTTGCGCGACTCGATGACGGCGAACAGCTCCGCGAGCACAGCGTCTGCCCCGGAGTCGACGACCGGCTCCTCGGATGGATCGCTCTCAGACATCCTCGACCACCTCACGGATGTCGTGCAGTTCCTCGAACTCGTCGGGGAGCTGCCGACCGGCGGCGAACACGTCCTCGGTGACGGCGATCGGGGCGTTCGTCCGTGCGGCCAGCGCGAGCGCGTCGGAGGGGCGCGCGTCGATGACGACTGACTCACGCGGGGTGTCGAGGTGGAGGTCGGCGACGTAGGTGTTCTCGCGCAGCTCGACAACGGCGACCCGCTCGACGCGGCCGCCGAGCTCCTCGACGACGTCGAGCAGAAGGTCGTGGGTGAGCGGCCGGCCGATGTCCTCGGCGTCGAGTCCGCGCCGGATAGCCATCGCCTCGTCGAAGCCGACGAAGATGGGGAGCAGGTCGTCGCTCCCGTCAACGCCAACGAGCACCACGGGAACGGTCCCGGAGGGCGTCTCCGCGACCTTCACGCCGTCGATGTACGCGTCCATGTGCATGCGACGGCAGGGACGGGCAAGGGGGTTACGGCCCGCTTGCCGCCCCTCACTCCTCGGCGCCGACTTCGGCCCGGTCATCGCTCGCGGCGGCCTGCTGGAAGAAGGCGAGTCCGTGGAGCCGGGCGTCGTCCGTGAGTTCGGGGTGGAAGGAAGTCGCAACGACCGGGCCCTGCTTCACCGCGACGGGACGGCCCTCCCACGTCGCGAGCACCTCGACTCCGTCGCCGACCGCGTCGATGACCGGCGCGCGGATGAAGACCGCGGGGAACGGCTCATCGAGCCCGGTCACGTCGAGTGGCGCCTCGAAGGAGTCGGCCTGCCGGCCGAAGGCGTTCCGGTCGACCGTCACGTCGAGGAGGTCGAGCGTGGCGACGCGGTCGTCTTTCGCGTCGGTCGCGGCGACGATGAGTCCTGCACACGTCGCGAGGACGGGCTTACCGGCCGCGACGTGGGCCTGGATTTCGTCGTCGATACCTTCGTTCACGAGCAGTGACGAGATGGTCGTTGACTCGCCACCGGGCATCAGGAGGACGTCACAGTCCGGGACAAGCCCAGCCGCGCGGATTTCGATCACCTCGACGGCCGACCGCGGGTTGCTTCGCTCGCCGTGACCACGTTTCGAGTCGTTTAGCGACGTACGATGGCCGTATCGCCCGGCCGCTCGGCGGACGGCGTCGGCGTGTTCGGAGACGTCGCCTTGGACCGCGACGACGCCGGCGCGCAGCGTCATGGCTCATCGTAGGAGGTGCACGGCGAAAAGGGCGACGACTGGACTACGCGACGGCGTTCAGGACGAGCACCATGGCGCCGAAGAGGAGGCCAAAGGCGACAATGGTACGGGGGTCGATAGTCGGCGCGTTGCGGTCCTCGCTGTCGAAGTACCGGACGAGTCCGGCCGAGGACATCAGCCCACCGGAGTTTTGACCACTGCTCATATCTGCCGTTCCGGCCTTTTGGGTGTAAGTCTTGCGGCACGCGCCCGTGGTGGATGGCCCGCTCGTGTGTCTCAGCCCTAAGAAAGTGGGAAAGGTTTTAGCGCGCGGCTGGACTATGGTTCGGCGGTATGAGTGTCAGCCTGAAGGACTTCTACGCCGACTGGTGTGGTCCGTGTAAGACGCAGGACCCCATCCTTGACGAGGTTGAGGAGGACTACCCCGAGGTGTCCTTCGAGAAGGTGAACGTGGACGAACAGCAGGACGTCGCCAACGAGTATCAGGTGCGGTCGCTGCCGACCCTGATTATCGAGAACGACGACGGCGTCGTTGAGCGGTTCGTCGGTGTCACGCAGCGTGACGACATCGAGAGCGCACTTCAGAAGGCAGGCGCCTGACGGCGACCGGAAGCCACCACGCTTTTGCGCAACTGCGGCGAGAGTGCCGGCCATGAGCGGCGATGCCGCCAAGGCGCGCGACGATTCAGCGGAGCCGGCGCTCCGGCGGCTCGGTGCCATCATCGTCGCCAGCACTCTCCTGTTGACGGCCGCGCTCTACGGCGTGCTCGCCTTCCTCGCGCCCGGGCCACTGCCTGGGCTGTTCGCACGCGTCCCCTGGTATGTCGTGGCCGCTGCC
>CAYZJQ010000062.1:0-4374 GCA_964478805.1 uncultured Halobacteriales archaeon
ACCCTCAAGGAGCGAACGGCGTCAGCCGTGAGCGAGTAGGGTGGGGTAGTTCACACGGCGGCACTAGTGACGACATGCGTGACATCCTCCCACGAGTACCCTCGGGGGCTTCCCACGCCCGTGTGCGCTGGGTTGGGAATTTACATTTACGGCCCGACGCGCCAATAAGAGTGCCACGCTCCCGGTGCTCCTCTCCCGTGACGGACTCAGAGGTACCTGATTGGGTATCGTCGGGTGGGTCGTCTAAAGACGGACATTGTGTTGAGGCAACCACCAACTCAACTGCCAGTGTTCACGTTCCTGACCACCCCTCGCTGGAGGCAGCTACCGCTTCCGGGCCGGCGTTCCAGCGACCGATACCCACCTCTCCGTGCAGGGAAGATGAGCACACCATCTGCTGGCTGTCCGGCCGATAGTAAAAAGCGGCGCGACCGACGCTGTCACTCCGCTACCGGCCCGAATTCTTCAGGCGGCCGCCGGCCATCGACGGTCGCCTCGACACCGGCTGCGAGTTCGAACAGTCGCGACTCCGCGAACGCCCGCCCGAGCAGTTCCATCCCAACGGGGAGGCCGTCATCGGTGAAACCGGCAGGGACGGTGATCGCCGGCAGCCCGGTGTGGGCGGCAAGCTCACAGTTCAGTTCCTCGAACGGCTGGTGGGCGGGCATCTTGACGGGCGGCACTCGCGAGGGAGGATACACGATGGCGTCGAGGTCAGCCTCCACCATCGCCGCCAGGATGGTCTCGCGAAGCTCCTCGCGCCGACGAAGCCGGCGGAGGTAGCCGGCGTCGCTGTTGGGGTCGCCTACCTCCAGCACGCCCGATTCTTCGATACGCTCGGCGACCGAAGGTGCGACCGTCCCCGTCTGGTAGATGGATTCAAGACTCGTGTGTGGCGGGTCGGCGAGTTCACCGAGGTACGCCGCAAGGTCGCGGGCGAACTCGTAGGAGAGCACACGAGCGCTCCCGAGGTACCCAGGATCGACGACTTCGACAGGGTCAACGATGGTCGCGCCTGCCGTGGCTAGCTCCGCGATGGCGTCGTCGACGACTGCGGTCACGGTCGCGGCGGCCGTATCGTCCGCCGCATCGGTCCGTGGGCCGAAGAACTGTCTAGCGACCCCGATACGGGCTCCATTAACTCCGTTAGAGCCAATATGGGCGCAGTATCCCGCCTCAGGGACGGCGTTAGCTCCGCGTGCGGTCACTGGGTCGGCGGGATCGTAGCCCGCCATGACCTCAAGCAGTCGTGCGGCGTCCTCGACAGTGCGAGCGATCGGTCCGGCGGTGTCCTGCGTGCTACAAAGTGGAACGATCCCCGTCCGGCTAACCAATCCACGAGTCGGGCGCACGCCAACACAGGCGTTGAACGCGGGCGGCGATCGCACTGACGAGCAGGTGTCGGAACCGGTGCCAACGAGCGTGAGGTTTGCAGCAACAGCCGCTGCGGTGCCACCGCTTGACCCCGAGGGGCGGTGGACGCGGCTGTAGGCATTGCGTGTCTCCCCGCCGAGTGAACTGATCGTGTCGACGCCGAAGGAGAGTTCCTGGAGGTTCGCTTTCCCAACAACGATCGCGCCCGCGTCCCGCAGCCGCGTGACGACGTGGGCGTCCCGGTCGGGACGTGAGTCGGCGAGTGCAACGGCGCCCGCCGTCGTCGGCATGTCGTGGGTGTCGTGGTTGTCTTTCAGCAGGACCGGGATGCCATGAAGTGGGCCAACGACGCCGCGCTTGTTGAAACGAGCGTCGAGTTCACTGGCGCGCTCGACGGCGTCGTCGTTCAGGGTCAGCACGGCGTTCAGTTCGCTGTCGTACGCCGCGATTCGTGCTCGGTACCGCTCCACGAGTTCTACGGCAGTGAGGTCGCCCTCAGTCATCGCCTCGTGGACCGTGGCGATTGTGGACTCACGGAGATCGACTCGCTCAGGTGTCCCGGTCATCGGCGGAGTAGCTCGCTGAGTCAAATAGGTCATGCCGTCCTACTGAATCTACCGCCCGCGTGTCGCTATCTTTCTTCGAAGAGAGAATCCCGCCGTTTAGGCCGGGGAGGATGTCACTCTGGAGGCTCGATGTAAATGTGTCCGGTCGCGTAGACGGTGATCTGGTAGTCGAGGAAACGGAACTGGACGTTGCTCTCGGGGTCCGTCGCTGGCGTCGCAAACAGCGCGTCAAGCGCGTCGGGGTCGATGTAGTCGCTCAGGACCTCCTCGCCCGATAGTAAGTCGACATCGGCGATCTCGTTGAGGTGGATGGCAAGCGTCGCGGCGAGCGAGCCGTCGGCTTGATGATCGTGGTGGATCTGATATGTCTAGGCACAATCCGTGGAGGAACCGTTACTGCTTGGCGTATCGACGCGGTATCCCATATACATCGTCTCTACCCGCGATCGCATATAGTATTGAGCGCCTTCTCACGCCATGAAAACGATGGCTACGGTCGACCAGTCACTCGCGCTCGTTGTCTCGCCCTGGCAGCGGCTTGCCGGTGAGCGCGAACCACTCGGCAAGGGAGCCACGCAGCCCTTCCACGCGGACCGTCACGTCGCCGTCGAACCGCCACTGTGCGGCCGGGGCATCGTGGTCAAACGTCAGCGGTACTTCGACATCGAGGTCCTCGGCTGAGAGCGTGATATCCTCCTCACGGTTGAGGCTCTCATCGATGAGATCGTCGAGGGCGTCGAGCCACTCCGTCGGCGGCTCCGGGTCTCGGGGTGTCGAACCAGCGTCTTTGCTCATACCTCTTCTATGGGGTCCTCCTACTCCGTCGTTTCGCTTGTAGACTCGAACACCCCCCGGAGGTTTTCGAGGGTACGTCGCAGTTCACGCTCGTTATACCGGACGACCAGCGGGCGTGCTACGGCCTCGAGCGGTCCGGGCACATTGTAGGCAGCCCCGTAGGTGAAGCGGGTGCCCCGGTCAATCGTCTCGAACGTCCAGGCGATTTCGCCCGACAGCGTCCCGGACATCTCGAAGACGATACGCTCACGCGGCTCGTACGTCGTTGTTGCTAACCGGCCATCGAGCGGGACCCCGGCCATCCGGTAGGTGAACGCGAGCGACTTGCCGTCTGCTCGCTGCTCGATGTCGCGAACTTCGCTGATCGAGGGGCTGACCGCCGGTTGGTTGTGCGGATCGTCCATGTAGGCCCACACGTCGGGTACCGGCGCCGCAATCTCGATCGTCTCGGTGACCTCGATCACATCCGGATCAGGTGCTCTGTGGTCAAAACCGCTCGCCCGGTCCAGGTCCCGAAAACACTTACTCGCGCGTGCCAAACACCGAATATGTCTGAAGAACGGGTGACGCGCCGCCGTGCGCTTGCGTCCGTGGCGGCCGTTGCCGGGGTCGCTGGCTGTAGCGGGTTCCAGTCCGGCGGGACGACCCGAACGACGGCATCACCAACCCCGACCGAGTCATACAACCTCTCCGTGGCCCACGACGAGACGGCGTGGGCCAGTTATGATCCCGAATGGCAGGCGCCCGCGACGAGCCCCGAAGCCGAGCTTTCCGTTGAGGTGGTCGTCGAGAACCTCGAAATCCCGTGGGATCTCTCGTTCACCAGGAACGGCGAAGTCTTTATTTCTGAGCGGACAGGTCGAATCCTCCGCTACCGCGACGGCGACGTAGTCGGGTCGACCCGCCCCGCCGACGCGATCGACGCTGGCTCTGTCGCTCCCGGCAGCGACGAACGGTCGTGGTTCCTCAAGGGCGGTGAGGGTGGAACGATGGGCGTCGCTGCCCATCCTCGGTATCCGGACCCCCCTGTTGTCTACGTCTACTACACCGTGGAGACGAACGATGGGCGTCGTAACCGCCTTGCCTCCGTTGACGTGGCCGCGGATACCCCCGGCGCGACCGCCGAGACGTTACTTGAGACGCCGGCGAACAACTACCACAACGGGGGTCGCATCACCTTCGGGCCGGCAAACTATCTGTGGGTAACCACCGGCGATGCCGGCGAGAAACCCCTGGCCGCGAACCCAGGCTCGCTTGCGGGAAAGGTCCTCCGTGTAACGCCGACGGGCGACCCTGCGCCCGATAACCCCGGGTTCGAGGCCCCTGAGGTATTCACCGTTGGCCACCGCAACCCGCAAGGCATCTCCTGGCTTCCCGATGCGACGCCGCTTATTGACGAGCACGGCCCCGGGCCGGACGAGGTGAACCAACTCGTTGCCGGCGACCACTACGGCTGGCCCGCTGCGCGTAAACCGGACGGCTACACGGATACCGACTACCACCGGCCGCTCGCCAGCAGCATGGTCGAGCGGACTGTCTGGGCCCCTTCCGGGAGCTGTTTTTATACCGGCAGCGTCGAGCCGCTTGCGACCCGGCTCCTCGTCGGCTGTCTCGGCAGCCAGCGGCTGAAGGTGTTCAC
>CAYZJQ010000062.1:4474-15758 GCA_964478805.1 uncultured Halobacteriales archaeon
GATCGGCTAACGATGGAGCGCTATCGCTGTAGCTCGTCGTCCACCGCGACTCCCGACTCGCCCGTGAGCCACGGCCACTGCAGGTCCGTGTAGAGCCAGTAGGCGTAGCCGCCGACGAGCAGGAGGCCGAACGGAACCCACGGGTCAATACCGAGCACATTGTGAAGCACGTGCCCCGCTGAGGAAAACGTTCGCCGCCGACCCGAGCGTTGATACTCTCCCGGATGGACTCAAAGCCGTGGCTGACGTCTACGACTATTGGAGCCGCGTCCCTGGGGCCTTTCGCCTGCTGTACGGGTTCGTCTTCGCCGGCCGGGAGGCTCAGTTCCGGGCCCGTGCACTCGACCGCCTCGCACTTAATCCAGGCGAACGCGTCCTTGAGGTGGGCTGTGGCCCGGGTAACAGCCTCCAGGCACTGCGTGAGGGCGTCGGCGCTGAGGGCATGGTCGTCGCCGTTGACGCGAGCCGAGGGATGTGTCGCCGTGCTCGCGAGCATGCCGCCGAGTGGCCGAACGTTCATATCGTCCACGGCGACGCCCGGCGGCTTCCGGTCGACGACTTCGACGCCGCCTACGCTTCGATGTCGCTGTCGGCCGTTCCGGACCCCGACGGCGCGGTCGAGGCAATCCATGACCTCCTGCGACCGGGTGGTCGGCTCGTCCTGCTCGACGCACAGCCGTTCCCGCGGTGGCCATGGCGGGCGCTCAACGCTGTTGTCGTCCCCGTCTCGAAGCGGCTCACCGACTGGGTGCCGGAGGCGAACCTGCCTCGGTCTCTGCGTCGCTATTTTGACCACGCCGATGTGGCGACTTACACTGCGGGATCGGTCATCGTTGGACGCGGTGAGCGCGCTTACCCCGAGGCGGTCGCGACGAGCGACACGTAGCCGACGCGGCCGTCTTCGGCCGCGGTCTCCAGTGTTTCGATGCCGTCGAGCAGTCGGTCCCCCTCCTCGCCGAGCAGTGGTAACAGCCGTTCGTAGTCGACGGTTGCCTGCACCTCGTCGCGTAGCGCAAGTAGGTCTTCCTGGTGGTCTCGGTGGTCTTGAAACTCGAATCCCGCTGTCTCAACGGCGCCGAACAGCCGGTCACGACGGCGATCGCCGGTGAGACACAGCGGCTCCGCAAGGGTCGGTGGCAGATCAGGGATGTCGCCGTCGACGACAACATCCGAGAGTGCGAGCCGTCCGCCTGGTCGCAAGACGTCGTGTGCGTCTCGCAGCGCGCCGTCGAGGTCCTCAGCGAGACAGACCACACACTCCGCGAGCAGCACGTCCACGCGTCCGGGCCGGAGCGGGAGCCGTTCGAGGGCGCCTCGGACGGTCGTATCGGATGGGGCCCCATCGCTAGGGGCCGCGTCCACGCCGACGGCGTCGGCCCCTCGCTCGCGGGCCAGCCGGACCGCCTCACCCGCGCCACAGCCGACGTCCACGAGTCGCGTGGCCGGTCCGACTTCGGCGCGGTCGAGGAGCCCGCACGTGGCGGCCTCGCCGCCGGGGTGAAGTGGGCCGTCCAGCACGAGCCGGAGTGCGCCCCACGGGTCCGACAGCGCCGCAGCCAGCGGGTTGCCGACGCTCACGAGCAATCACCGCTGGGACAGCAGTCGCCGGTTGTGTCGGCGATCTCTTCTGAGGTCGCCTGGTCCCCGTCGGATTCGACGCCCCGGTCGGCTGCCACGTTGGGGTCGGCCTCGACACCGTCCACTTCCGGCGACCGAGGCAGTGGGCCGTCCACCCGATCGCGCCCGCCCCAGCCGTTTCGATTACGGATAGCGTATTCGCCATCCTCCGTCGTCATGTTGTACGCACAGAACGGGACGAGTTCGCCGTCGGGGGTCGGTACGGAGAGACAGCAGTTGTCGAGTCGCTCGACATCGGCGGCGTCGGCGTCCATGAACCCAGTCAGTGAGACCGGGAGCACGCGATCGAGCAACTCGTCGGCACCAGCCGGAAGGTCGAGGCCACAGCAGCCGGCCGTCGAGCAGGCGCGCTCGCCACCGGTCTTCGTGTTCGCCAGCAGCTCCATCCAGTCAGCCTCGTCGACGAGCCCGGTCGCTGCGGCCACGGCGTCCTCACCGATCAGTCCCGAGAGCGGGACCGGGCTCTCGCCGCCGTCGCCAGGAAGCAGCACCGTGGCCATCTGACAGTACGACGAACAGCAGGGGATCGGCAGGAGCTCGCGGGGCCCAAGCGCGTCGACCTGGTCGGCGAGACGACGGGCGGCATCGTCGAGCGCGAACCGACCGTCGTGTTGTTCGTAGCGGCCGAAGTGAGCAACAGGCTGGAAGTTGATCGACTCCACCACGTCGACGTTCTCGAGACCGAACTCCACGATTGCGCCCATTTCGTCGTCGTTCACATCCGGAACAATCGTCGGCACGAGCACGACTGAGAGGTCGGCCGCCCGACAGGCCGCGACGGCCTGCTGTTTCGCCGCGGCGATGTCCGCCTCTCGGATGGCCTTGTACGTCTCCGCCTCAACGCCGTCGAACTGAAGATAGACCGCCGTGACGCCGGCGTCAGCGAGCGTCTGTGCGTAGTCGTCCTCGTTCGCTAGCCGGAGCCCGTTCGTGTTCACCTGAATGTGTTCGAACCCCAGCTCCGTCGCCCGGGCCACGAGCTCGGGCAGGTCGTCGCGGACGGTTGGCTCGCCGCCGGAGAACTGCACCGGTCGGGGGCCCCCGTCCTGCTTGACGGTCTTGAGCAGGTCGACGACCTGTTCGGCGGACTTGTGGTTGCCCCCCGGTCCGGACCCGGCAAAGCAGAACGAACACGAGAGGTTGCAGTCGGTCGTCACCTCGACGACCGCTAGACAGGCGTGGTCGTTATCGACGGTGAGGTCGCCCTCCAGCCCGAGTTCCGAGGTGAACTCCGGACCGAGTTCGCCGGCCCACGCCCAGTGGTCGGTCGACCCCCACACCTTCCGGCTGGCGACGCCGTGGTCGGGACACTTCCGTGTGAGATAGACGCTCTCATCGCGGGGCTCGTAGTAGCCGGGGACCCGCTCTAAACAGGTCGGACAGAGGCTCGTCGTCTCTTTGCGGACGGCCGCTTTGTCGGTGCTCATGGGCCGGTTGTGGACTGCGGGCTCTTACCCTTGTGGTGGCTTGCCACGAGTCGCGCGCGCCAGCTCCGTACGGTGCCACAAGCCGTCGGGGCCTCCGTCCCGCTGTGTCCGTGGCGTGCCCACCCGCCGAACGGCTTTTCGCCGGCCCGACCAATCCAAGAGTATGAGCGACGCCAGGGCCGCCGACACTCAGGCGACCACGGACCCTACCGCTGCCGCCCGCGACCTGCTCGATGCCGCCCGTGCGAAGGAGGGAGTGGACGCGGCGCTCGCTGCCCTCGCCGGCCTCGATGAGGAGCCCCTCGCGCCGCTGCGCGAGGACCGTCGGACAGCGTTGGCCTTCTGGTTGAACGTCTACAATG
The DNA here is from genome assembly GCA_964478805.1 of uncultured Halobacteriales archaeon. GTDB lineage: Archaea > Halobacteriota > Halobacteria > Halobacteriales > Haloarculaceae > Halosegnis. Next base: position 7,902 of record CAYZJQ010000062.1, read on the forward strand.
CTGCGACCCAGGTACTCCTCGCCCGTGCGCCCGAACGGTACGAGAGCGCTTTTCGGGTCGTCCGTTTCTTCGGTGCCGATGTCGTGACCGTCGGCAACGAGGCGCTCAGCCTCGACGATATCGAACACGGCATCCTGCGTGGGTCACGCGCCAAGTACGGCGCGGGGTACCTTCCCCGGCTCGCCGATGCGTTCGAGCGGCGCTACCGGCTTGCAACGCCCGACCCCAGAGTCCACTTCGCGCTCAACTGCGGTGCGGCGAGCTGTCCGGCGGTTCGCTACTATGAGGCCAGCAAGGTGGACGACCAGCTCGACCTCGCGGCGGAGACATATCTCCAGGGGCAAGTCGAGTACGACGCCGACGCGGAGACTGCTCGCCTCCCACGTGTTTTCCTGTGGTACCACGGCGACTTCGATGACCCGATCGGCCTCTGCAAGCGGTACGGGGCGCTCCCGGCCGACGCCGCTCCCACCGTCCGCTACCGTTCGTGGGACTGGACTCAAGAACGGAAGTTCGCCTGAGCGACGATCGAAGCGGACCAAGCGACAAGATTAAGAATGAGTGTAAAGTACTCTTTACTGTAAAGGAGTCTTTCCAACAGACTCCCACGACCATCATGACCGAATCTGCCACCCTCCCACCGAAGCTCGCAAAGCGCCGCACGTACCGCCGTCTGATGTTCGGCTCGCTGTTCGCCGGGGTTGTATTAGCGCTCGCCGCCCGGGGGGCCGGTTATCCGCTCGTCGGCGAGGCCGTCTACTGGGTCGGCATCCTCGGGTTCGCCGGCGTCTGGCTCAGCACCTCCGTTACGTTATTCGACGAGCGGGACGCTGCGCTGGAACGGCGCGCTAGCCAGCTCGCGCTCACTATCGCCGCCCCCCTGTTGATCGTCGCCGCCTCCGCGCTCCGGACGGCAAACGAGGTGTTCGGCTACACGGCACCGGCCGTCGTGCAAGGTGCAGTGTACGGGGTGATCGCCGTCTATGTCCTGTTCGGCCTGGCGCTCGGCTACGTGTGGCTACGGACGTGAACAACGACCTCCCGGAGCGGCGGGCGGCCCACGACCTGAGCCAGGCGGACCTCGCAGCGGCCGTCAGCGTCTCGCGACAGACGATCAACGCCATCGAGCGCGAGCGGTACGATCCCTCGCTGGAGCTTGCCTTCGCGCTCGCGGCGCACTTCGACTGCCACATTGAGGACCTGTTCCACCCCGACTGAGGTCGGTGGGTTCACCACCCTGGGTCCCCACCATCCGCTAATGAGTGGCCTCCGCGACGCGGCCGCGTATCGCCCGACGCGTCCGGAAACGGCGGTGTTCGTCTCCGGAATCGCGAGTATGGGGCTGGAGATTGTCGCCGGCCGGCTGGTCGCGCCGCAGTTCGGCAACAGCATTTACACGTGGGGCACTATCATCGGTGTCTTCCTCGCCGCGTTGAGCTACGGCTACTACCGTGGCGGGAAGGCTGCGGCCGAGCGCGCGTCGCTCGGCCGGCTGGCACGGCTGTTCACCCTGACTGCGGTGTATGTTGCCGGCCTCGTCGCCGCCGGGGATCTCCTCCTCCGGGCGATGAGCGGGTTCCCGCTGCCCAGTCGGATGGCCTCGCTGCCTGCCGTCGCCCTCCTTTTCGGCCCGCCAACCTATCTGCTGGGGTACGTCAGCCCCTACGCCGCCCAGTTGTCGACGAAGCGTGAGACCGGCGCTGCCTCGGGCCACGTTTACGCCATCGGCACTGTTGGCAGCATCGTCGGCGCGTTCGCGACGACCTATATGTTGGTTCCCACACTTGACGTGAACTACATCGCGCTCCTGTTCGGCCTACTCGCCGTCGTCACCGCTGTCTACCTCGCGTATCCCGACCGGGGCCGTGGCGAGGCGTCGAAAGCACTACTCGTGGCGCTGCTGCTCGTTGCTGCCCCCGTTGCTGGGGTCGCCGGCGTTACTGTCGAGGGCCGGGTCGTCTATGAAACCGATACGGCGTATCAGGAGTTGCAAGTCGTCGACGCCGGCGGTGAACGCACCCTCTACCTCGACGGCCAGCGCCACTCTGCGATGGACCGCGACGATCCGGACCGCCATGTGTTCTCCTACACGCGGTACTTTCATCTTCCCTTCCTCTACACCGACGATATCGACCGGGTACTGTTCGTCGGCGGCGGTGGGTTCTCGGGCCCAAAACGGTTCCTTACCGAGTACCCAAACGTGACCGTTGACGTGGTCGAGATCGATCCCGAGGTGGTTGACGTCGCTCACGAGTACTTCGCCGTTCCCGACTCGGAGCGCCTGAACGTGCATGTCGCCGACGGCCGCCGCTACCTCCGGCAGACGAACCGCACCTATGACCTCGTTATCCTCGACGCCTACCGGAAGGATAAGGTCCCATTCCAGCTGACGACCCGCGAGTTCATGCGGCTCACCCGTGACCGGCTTGACGAGGACGGAATCATGTTCGCGAACCTCATCGCTGCGCCGACGGGCCCCGCTTCGGAGTTTTATCGGGCTCAGTACAAGACCATCAGACAGGTATACCCGCAGGTGTACACGTACCCGACGGTCGGCGGGTCTCTCGTCCAGAACGTTGAGCTCGTCGCGACGAAGGCGCCGGAGCGCGTCTCAGTCGCCACCCTCCGCGAGCGCAACGCCGCCGGTGCCGCGAGCCTCGACCTCTCGGATGAACTCGCCGACCACCGCGCGACCGCGCCCCCAACCGACGACGTACCCGTCCTGCGCGACGACCGCGCGCCGGTGAGCGAACTGCTCGATCCGCTTGCCGGCCAGCGCTACGTTGTCCAACGAACGAACGCCACTGCCGCGACGCCGACTGCTGCGCCGGCGATCCGCGTCGGGTGAACTCCCCCGCCTACTCAGCAACGCTTCGCGTTGCTTCTGTGAGGGCGGGACTTCCTGTTTCTACGACGCGACGTCCATCCACAACGATGGACGGCGTTCCGCCGTCGGTGGACACAGCGGCCGCAGTCTCCACAGGCGTTGCTTCGGAGTGAACCACTCCTGTTTCGATAATCCACGTGAGCGGACGTTCAACGCCGCATTCCAATCCCTATCCGTTTCGAATCCACACGTCGGACACGAGTGTTCACGGACCCACAACGGCTTGCGCGTTTCAACGCCACACGACGCGCACTCCTTGGTCGTCCCTCGGGGGTTAACCTGCACGAGGTGACAGCCGTTCTTCTCGCCGTGGTGTTCGAGGAGGGTCATGAAGTCACGCCAACGTATCGGGTTAAACTCGTTGAGGGCGTGGTTGTACAGTTGTCGCACGGTGTTCCGTTGCCAGTCCATCGCTTCGCGTTGCTCCCTCGTGGGGAACAACCGAAAGCGTGGGCTGTAGTTCATACGATGTGTCAAATGTATGAATTAAGCAGTGTTAACCGTACTGATTAGGGCGTCTGCAACTCGTGCGGGTGCTGTATCTCTTCCCTACTCGCGCACTTCGGTCGCTTCTTGAGGAAGAGGGCTTAGCACCCTACTTTTCAGCTAACGCCTATCGTTTCCCCAACGCCTCCTCGAACACGCGCTGTGCCCGCTCATACCCGTCGTTCCGGTCGACGATTGGGTGGGGGTACTCTGGAGCGAGCGACTCGCGTTCGTCGTCCGAAAGGGTCGGCCAGTCGATGAGCTTTCCGGGCTCGACGCCGCGCAGTTCGGGAACGTATTCGGTCACGTAGTCGGCGCCGTCGTCGTACTTCGACATCTGGCTGACAGGGTCGAAGATTCGCACGTCAACTGAATCGGTCCCTGTCGAGGCGATCCACTGCCAGTTGCCGTAGTTCGAGGCGGGATCGTGGTCGACGAGCCGTTTAGCAAACCAGCGGGCGCCTCGACGCCAGTCCACGAGCAGGTGCTTCGTCAGGAAGGAGGCGACGACCTGTCGTGGCCGGTTGTGGATGTAGCCATCGCGCTCGAGTTGACGCATGCCTGCGTCGACGAACGGATAGCCCGTTTTCGCCCGCGTCCACGCCTCGAAGCCGTCGTCGTCGCGCCAGGCGATTTCGTTCGGGAACGACTTGTAGTTCTCTGAGAGCAGTGTCGGGTGGTGATACAGCAGGTAATAATTATGTTCGCGCCAGGTCAACTCATAGCGGTACTTGTCGACTTCCTTTCGCGCTCGACCGGTCGCGCGCTCGTGGGCCTCGCTCGCCGCCCGGTGGGTCTCTCTGATTCCGATGTTACCGGCCGCGAGATACGGCGACAACATCGAGACGGAGTTCGTCGGCCGCGCGACGTACGCGGCCATATCGTCGCGCGACGAATTGTACGACTCGATGCCATCTTCGATGAACGAATCCAGCCGTGCCCGGGCAGCCTCGTATCCCGCCCTGGGCAACTCGAACTCGACTGCGGGAACCGGCACCTCGGCAGAGAAGGAAACGTCGGCCAGCGCGTCGGAGTCCGGCTCGCCGACGGGGGGCAGCGTCGGGAGCTCTTGCCACCGCCGGTGGAACTGCCCGTGGGTGTCGAGCCCGGGGTCGAACCGTGCCGGGTCGACGAGCGTGAGGTCCGTTCGCGACTCGGTCCCAACGGCCGCATCGACCCGGCGCTGCCGGTTGCGCCGCGACGGTCGGTAGTGCTCGTTGTAGTACACCGTCGCGGCGTCGGTCGCCTCGACGATATCGGCGAGCTGCTCTGCGGCCGCCCCCGACCGGACGAGGAGGTCACTGCCTCGCTCACGGTACGCCTCGCGCAGCGCCCGCACCCCCTCAAGGAGAAACGCACGCTGTCGCTTTCCGACGCCGCCGAGCACGTCGCTGTCGAGGACGTACACCGGTAGGACCGTCTCGTCGCGGGCGGCGGCGAACAGGCCCCGATTGTCAGGGATGCGGAGGTCGCGCTGATGCCAGAAGATGTTCACGCGGGGAGAAGGGGCGGCACCCGTTTGGGCCTGCGGGTGCCGGCGACCTAGCCGGGCGGAAACGCAGCTCCGGCGACCGCGGCTACGGCTGTGGTCGCACGGATGGGGGACCGTCGCCAAGCACCTCGATCCCCGACTCGGGGATAATCACCAGCTCTTCGAGCCGGACGCCGCCGCGGGCAGGGTCGTACAGGCGGGATTCGATTGTGACGACATCGCTCGCGCGCAGCGGGCCGTCGTCATCCGGCGATTCGTGCAGGGAAAGCCCAACGCCACAGCTGGACCCGTGAGTCATCTGCCGTCGTCTCCGTGTCGATCCCGTGGGCGGCTAAGCTCTCGTCGATCGCTTGGCGCACCACTGTGCCCTCCACCGCAGCACCGAGTGCGAACGTATCGAGTGCGCTTTCGCGTGCTGCGTCTACCGCATCGTACCACGCTCGTTCTGTGTCGCGACCCGTGTCGGGCACGAAGGTTCGCGAGCAGTCGCCGTAGCATCCCGCAGGGTCTTGCGGGCTGACGTCGAACGGCACCGTCTGGTCCGGGCGGATAGCGTCTGCTCCAGTGAAGTGTGAACTCCCGCCCCGCCGTGCCTGCTCGGCAAACAACGCCGGCACATACAGCCTCATGCCTTCCTCGGTCGCGACGAAGGCGTCGGGACGGTCGGGACCCTGCCCCCGCGTGAGGTACACCGCGTCGGGGTCGAAACGATCACCCACGTGGACGAACGCGTCCGCGCCGGCCCGCGAGCGGTCGAGAAAGCGATAATCGGTAGCGAGCGTGGCCACGTCTCCCGCTGGTGGTGATAGGGACTGAGTGCCGTGGCCTTCGGCTCTGCGTCGATTGTGTGTTAGTCACACACAACCACGTTCAGTCGGTCAAATCTCGGCTCCCGTTTACCTGTGATTTAAGTGAATCAAACAATCCCTTGGAGACGCAGGCAGATGTCAAACCCCATTGACCGCAAGGTCGCGACTGCCCTCCGTTCATACACGGTGCTCGCGATCATCGCCCTCCTCGTCGGAGCTGCTGTCGTCCCCTATGCTGCGGGGTTCGTCAGCTCCGACGATCAAGAACAGTACGTCGCTGTCGTCAGCGTCGATGAAACTATCACCGACTCGTCCGCCACGGATGTGGTGCGTGAGCTCCGCTCGTTGCGTGCCAACGAGTCCGTCAAAGCGGTCGTCCTTCGGGTCTCAAGTCCCGGCGGAGGCGCGGCTGCCAGTGAATCGATGTATCTCGCTGTTAAGCGCCTTGCCGCCGAGAAACCAGTGTACGCCAGTGTCGGAGGTGTCGCTGCCTCCGGCGGCTTCTATACCATTCTCCCCAGTGAGCGAATCTACGCGACGCCGGCGAGCGTCGTCGGTAGCGTCGGCGTCATCGCCACCTTACCGCCGGAGGGGCTTCCCGCCAGCGTGACTACCGGGCCTGACAAGGCCAACGGCGGAATGACGAGAGACGAGTTCCGTGCGGGAATGGAGTCGCTGAAACGCGCCTTTGTTGGCGCGGTCATGGAAGAGCGCGGTGACGCTCTCACCGTCGACCGCACGACCGTCGCCGAAGCGGACGCGTACAATGGCGTTCGCGCCGTCGAGAACGGGTACGCCGACGAGATCGGTGGCCTCGAAGCGGCTATTGCCGGTGCCGCATCCGCAGCTGGCATCTCCAACTACGAGGTTGCATACCGTGACCCGGCACAGCCGCAATTCAACCTATTCGGTCTGAACAGTGACAAAGCCGCTGTCGATCATCGCGGTCCCTACGAGTTCGGCAGTGTTGAAACCGTCCGTTATCTAATGCTGTACGGCGTTCCGACCGACGATGTCCGGGTGGTCCGGACGAACACGACTGCTTCGACCACGGAGGTGGGTGCATGAGCTCGCTAATCGGCCGCATTGCCGTGTTCCTTGTCGTTCTGGTTGCGACCGTTGGATCCGGTATCGCCTTCGTTGGCGGCGGTGGTGGCGGTGGTGCGCCAACACCTGCCGTAGACGGGTCTCCAGCGGCTGTGTTTACCGGCGAAAACGCCGTTGCTGCGGTCCCTGAAGAGTCGGGTGAGGTCACGATGGATGCCGATGCCAATGGGACCACCGTGCTCGTTGATGCCGGCCACGGCTCCGCTCCCTCACGCGAACAGCTCGCGCCGCTCGTGACAACGCTCGCCGAAAACGGTGCCACCGTCCGGTTCTACGCCGGCCAGCGAGCACCGCTGAACGCTTCGTTGCGCAAGGCCGATGCGTTCGTTACGTTCGGCGCCGAACGTGGCTACACTGACGCCGAACTCGCCGGTATCCAAGCGTTCACTGATGCTGGTGGTCGAGTCCTGATCCTTAATGAGCCATCTCAGCAATCGCTCGGTGGATTCTTCTTCGGCCCGCCCAGTCGGGGTGGTTTAGAGACACCACTGGCGCCGCTCGCAAACCAGTACGGGCTGGCTTTCGACAGTGGTTACCTCTTCAACATGCACGAGTACGACACGAACTATCGGAACGTGTATGCGACCCCGGCTAATGATGGCGCGCTGACCGACGGGGTCGACCGCGTGGTGCTCCACGAGTCCGTCCCCGTTGCCGGCGGGCAGGCGTTTGTAACGACAACCGACCGGACGGCGCTGTCGGCAACACGGACAGAAGCCGCGTATAGCGTCGCCGCTCGCAGCGGAAACGTCGTTGCCGTTGGCGATACCAGCCTGTTTGGACAGGAGTTCCTCCGCCGCGCCGACAATGAGGTACTTGTCGGAAATCTGTTGGATTTCCTCGTCTCCGGCGAGAAATCCCCGGCTAACGCGCCACAACCGCCCCAGCGTGGTCCCGGCGGTCCCGGCGGTGCGCCAGGCGGCCCCCCTAGCGGTCCCGGAGCCACTCCGCCACAGTAACGCCGAGCACTCCGCTTTTCCTCAAACGGTGCGGTACTGACTTCACCCTAAGCGGGACACGGTCACACAGAGTCACGGAGGAAGCCCCCGGCTTCAGCCGTGGGAGGAAGCCGACCC
>CAYZJQ010000063.1:0-15158 GCA_964478805.1 uncultured Halobacteriales archaeon
TCTCCGCGGGGATGTGGGCATGGATCTTCCACAAGTTCACCGGCTGGGTGCTCGTCGGCTACCTGTTCACCCACATCGCGGTGTTGTCGACCGCGATGGCCGGGCCGGAGGTATACACCTCAACGCTGCAAGGGCTTGAGGCGCTGCTCATCGTCCGGTTCCTCGAAGTCGGGTTGCTCGCCGTCGCCGTCTTCCACATCCTCAATGGCGTCCGGCTGTTGTTCGTCGACCTCGGACTCGGCCTCGAATCACAGGACCGAAGCTTCTACGCGTCGCTGGTGCTGACGGGCTTTATCGTGCTTGCGAGCGTACCGACGTTCCTTGCGGGGGCACTATGAGCGAGCGCTACTCCTCCTTCGAGCCGAAGGGAACCCGCTGGCTGCTCCAGCGGCTCACCGCGGCGTTTCTCGTCGTTGTGCTTGCCTTTCACTTCATGACGCTGCACTTCGTGAACCACGCCGCGGAGGTCACCTTCGCCGGTACGCAGATGCGAATGCAGCAGCCGGGCTACTTCATCACGATGGTGGCGTTCGGTCTGACGGCGACGTTCCACGGCGTCAACGGCGTCTATAACGCCCTCGTCAATCAAGGGTTGACCGGTACCGGACGGACTGCGGTGAAGTATACGCTTGTCATCGCCGGGCTCCTGCTTGGCGTCCAGATCGTGCGGCTCGCGCTTGTCATGGCGGGTGTTTCGTTCGTATGAGCACAGGAATCAGCGAAAGTGACGGGGAGGAACAGGAGGAACAGACACAGGCTGTCGGTGCGGCACGCGCGGCCGGCTCCGCGTACCAGAGTGCGCGGATGGATCAGAAGGCCGTCGATGCCGCCAACCGCGAGGCACAAAAGCGCGCCCGCGAAGCCGTCGAGGAGGCCGACCGCTCGGTCCAACTGAAGGTGTTCCGGTACGATCCAGAGGTGCCGGAGAAAGAGGAGCCACGCTTCGACTCGTTCCCGGTCCCGTTCACGAAGGGCATGACGGTGCTGGACGCGTTGATGTGGGCGCGAGACCACTACGACTCCTCGCTCACCTTCCGGCACTCCTGCCGGCAGGCCGTCTGCGGCTCCGACGCGCTGTTCATCAACGGGCAGCAGCGGCTTGGCTGCAAAACACAGGTCGCGGACCTCGCCGAGGAGGGGATTCCGGAGACAGTACGTGTCGAGCCGCTCCCCCATGCCGAGGTCGAAAAAGACCTTGTCGTCGACATGCAGCACTTCTACGACCAGATGGAGGCGGTCGAGCCCTACTTCCAGGGAGACGACCAACCTGATGGGTTGAACGAGCAGCGACAGTCTCGTGAGAACCGCGAGAAGATCAAGATGTCCACGCGGTGTATCTGGTGTGGCGCCTGCATGTCCTCGTGTAACATCGCCGCAGGCAATAATGAGTACCTCGGCCCAGCAGCCATCAACAAGGCGTACCGCTTCGCGATGGACGAACGCGAGGGCGATGACCTGACCGAACACCGGCTCAACATCATCGAACAGGAGAACGGCGTCTGGCGGTGTCAGACCCAGTTCTCCTGTACAGAGGTGTGTCCGAAAGACATCCCACTCACCGAGCACATCCAGGCACTCAAACGCGAAGCGGTCAAGCAGAATCTCAAATTCTGGTAGCGCAGGGCGCACTCGGGCGGCGGTAGACCGGCCGACCCCCGGCCGATGATGCTGGTTCGACGCACCCGTCCGGAACCGAACGACTTCGGGGGTAGCAAGCCTCAAGTCAACGGAATCCTAAGCAAAGGTAGCGACTATTCATGCACGAACACGACGTCATCGTGGTCGGCGGCGGCGGTGCCGGCCTACGAGCGGCCATCGCGGCCCACGAAGAGGGAGCGGACGTCGCCATCGTCACGAAGCTCCACCCGGTCCGGTCGCACACGGGGGCGGCAGAGGGTGGCATTAACGCGGCGCTTCGCGACGGCGACGATCCGATGGACCACGCGTATGACACCATGAAAGGGTCGGATTACCTTGGTGACGCGCCGGCCATCGAAACGCTGTGCCACGACAGTCCCGAAGAAACCATCCAGCTCGAACACTGGGGGATGCCGTTCTCGCGCGAGGACGATGGCCGGGTCTCTCAGCGGCCGTTCGGTGGGCTCTCCTTCCCGCGGACGACTTATGCGGGCGCGGAGACAGGCCACCACTTGCTGCATACGATGTACGAGCAGGTCGTCAAGCGAGGGATTACTGTCTACGACGAGTACTACGTAATGAACCTCGCCGTGACGGACCACCCCAACCCCGAAGAGCGCGAATGTCATGGCTGTATTGCTTATGACATCAAGAGCGGCGACCTGGTCGGCTTCAAAGCCAGTGGCGGCGTCGTGCTGGCGACCGGCGGCGATGGCCAGGCGTTCGATCACACGACCAACGCGGTTGCAAACACAGGCGACGGCCCAGCGATGGCCTACCGGGCCGGCGTTCCGGTTGAGGACATGGAATTCGTCCAGTTCCACCCGACGACGCTGCCGAGCACGGGCGTGCTCATCTCGGAGGGCGTTCGTGGCGAAGGCGGAATCCTCTACAACAGCGAGGGTGAGCGGTTCATGTTCGAGCGCGGGTACGCGAACAACGCGGGTGAACTCGCCTCCCGCGACGTGGTTTCGCGCGCCGAGTTGACCGAGGTAAACGAGGGGCGCGGCGTCGACGACGAGTACGTCTACCTCGACATGCGTCATCTGGGCGAGGAGCGCATCGTCGACCGCCTCGAGAACATCCTCCACCTCGCGGAGGACTTCGAGGGTGTCGACGGGCTCGAGGAACCGATGCCGGTCAAGCCCGGCCAGCACTACCACATGGGCGGCATCGAGACGAACGAGCACGGTGAGACCTGCATCTCTGGGCTGTACGCGGCCGGCGAGTGTGCCTGTGTCTCCGTTCATGGCTCGAACCGCCTGGGCGGGAATGCCCTGCCAGAACTCATCGTGTTCGGCGCTCGGGCCGGCTACCACGCCGCCGGGCGCGATATGGGCAAAGCGAAGATCGAGACCGGGCCGAGCGCCGCCATCGAACACGAGACGGAACTCAACACGCCGGTCTCGCCGGGTGCGCTCGAACAGCCCGACCCTGACGTGGCGGCCGATGGTGGCGCGCTCGCAGACGCAGACGCGGTTGTCAAGACCGCACTCGACCGTGAGCGCCAGCGCATCGAGACGTTGATGAACCGCGACGGCATCAATCACGCCGAGATCCGCTCGGATCTCCAGGACGCGATGACGAAGTGGGTAAACGTGTTCCGGGAGGAGGAAGGACTTAAGAAGGCACTCGAGGTCATCCGGGAGTGCCGCGAGCGCTACCAGAACGTCGCCGTCGCCGACCCGTCCCGCACGTTCAACACCGACCTCATCCACACGATCGAGACGCGCAACCTCATCGATATCGCTGAGACCATCACGCTCGGCGCACTTGCGCGCACTGAGTTCCGCGGTGCACACTGGCGGGCAGAACATCAGGAGCGCGACGACGAGAACTGGCTCAAGCACACGATGATCTCGTGGAACAACGGTCAGCCGAGCCTCTATTACACCGACGTCATCCTCGAGGGCGAGGAGAAAGAGTACGAGCCGAAAATCCGCTCGTACTGACCCACTCTCCTATCGGTACTCGCGGTCAGCAGGGGCGGGCGACCTGTTAGAACCCCAGCGCACCGAGCAGATCGAAGCCCACGTCCGCCCGCTGAATCAGCTGATAGCCGACATAGATCCCGACAATGCCCAGCAGCCCCGGCAACTCGGGCGGGGCAGGAATCGGTACTTGAATGTACGCGAACACCGCTCCAAGGAGGGTGCCCGTCAGGAGCGCAAGCATGGAGACTTCGATGGTGGCCATGTGCTGGAGTCCGTATGAGCGTTCAAACCGCTTCCGAACCCTGGCGCCAGGCGAGGCTCTCGCCGATCCGACGCCGGCTACCGTGAGCGCCTTCCGTGCTAGCCGGCAGCGGTCAAGACGGATCTGAGACGCTCCCGGAAACGCAGCTGTCCCCCAAGCGGTACGCCTTTCCACCCCCGCTCAGAGCCTCGGATATGCAGGCCGTCATCCTCGCAGCCGGAGAAGGAACCCGGATGCGCCCGCTCACCGAGACCGTGCCCAAGCCGATGCTCCCTGTCGCAGACCGGCCGCTCGTCGCCCACACCGCAGCCGCGGCGGTCGAGGCTGGCGCCGACCGGCTGGTGTTCGTCGTCGGCTACGAGGCCGCACGTGTCCGTGACTACTTCGGCAAGGAGTACCAGGGCGTCCCAGTCGCGTACGCGACCCAGGCCGAACAGTTGGGCACTGCTCACGCTGCGGCCGCCGCCCGCCCCCATCTCGACGGCGATTTCGTCGTTCTCAATGGCGACGACCTCTACGATACGGCGGCGATCGAAGCACTGTTCAACCGGTGTCCCGCTGTCGGCGCCTACGCGGTCGAAAACCCGCAACCGTACGGCGTCTTCTCGCTGACGGACGGTATCGTGACGGGCGTAGTCGAGAAGCCTGCGGACCCACCGAGCGACCGCATCAACGTGGGTGCCTACCACTTCCCGGCCGAAGCCGCCGACTGGCTCGCCGAGGTCGAGCGGTCCGAGCGCGGCGAGTACGAAATCACCGACGTGCTCGCGCGCGTCATCGACGCCTACGATGTCACCGCCGTACCGGTCGAGCGCTGGCTCGGCGTTGGCCGCCCGTGGGAGTTGCTTGCGGCCAACGAGTGGAAGCTCGGCGAGTTGCAGCGGCGTGTCGATGGAGATGTCCACGAGCGCGCGGAGCTCCGCGGTGATGTCGTTGTTGCGGCCGGCGCCGAGGTCGATGCGGGTGCCGTTATCGAGGGGCCGGCGCTGCTACGCGGCGGTGCGACAGTCGGGCCGAACGCCTACATCCGCGGGGCGACCCTCCTTGCGACTAACACGCACATCGGGAACGGCGTGGAGGTCAAGAACACGGTCGTGATGCGCGAGACGAACGTGCCGCACCTCTCATACGTCGGCGATAGCGTCCTTGGGGAAGGCGTCAATCTCGGGGCCGGGACCCAAGTCGCGAATCTTCGCCACGACGGTGAACCCGTCCGGACCACGGTGAAAGGCGAACGGGTGTCGACCGGCCGCCGGAAGTTCGGCCTCGTCGCCGGGCCTGGCGCGAAGACGGGCATCAACACCGCGGTAAACGCGGGAGTCGTCCTCTCTGCGGGAGCAACCACTGCGCCCGGTGAGTCGGTCACGCGCGACCGGTAGTCGGCGCGGGCTCGTCGCTCGGTGTCGGGGGCTTATATCATGGTCGGCCGAAGCCGAGGTATGGCACTTGAACATCCCGACCTGTCAGGGTCGACAGCCTTCATCACCGGGACCACCCGTGGCATCGGCAAGGCACTGGCGCTGGCGCTGGCAGAGCAGGGCTGTAACGTCGTTTCGACGGGAAAAACCACCGACGAGGACGAGACTGAACTGGAGGGGACGATCGAGCAGACGGCCCGCGAGGTGCGCGAGCGCGGCCCCGAGGCGCTCGCGTTGGAACTGAACCTCCGCGATGAAGCGCGCGTCGAAGCGGTGGTCGCTGAGGCGATCGATCACTTCGGTGAGATCGACATCGTGATCAACAACGCTAGTGCGATCCAGCTGGCGAACGTCGCGGACCTGCCGGCGAACCGGTTTGACTTGCTCACCGACGTGAACGTTCGCGGCACACACCTTGTCGCCCACGAGTTCGCCGACCACCTCGCCGCACAGGACGGCGCCTGGCTGCTCTCGAACTCCCCGCCTGTCGTTACCGACCGGTCCCCCGGCAAGGCTCCGTACGCGTGGTCGAAGCTAGGGATGTCGTTCATCACGTTATCGCTGGCCGAGGAACTCGCGAGCCACGACGTCGGCTGTAACACCTTCTGGCCGGTGACGGCGATCGACACCCGGGCGACACGGTACTTCGGGCTCGGGACCGAGGACGACTGGCGCACGCCTGAGATCCTCTCCGATGCCGTGCTCCAGCTGCTGGCGCGCGACCCGGCCGAGTGCACCGGGCAGAGTTTCTACGACGAAGAATTGCTCCGTGCAGCCGGTGTCTCCGAGTTTTCGGCGTATAATCTCACCGATGGCGATCCAGGCCCGATGTCCGCCACGATGTTCGATCCCGGGTTCGAGCGGCCGTCGTGATCCCGGTAGCTTCGCCGCCGTGGGCACGGTTAAGTGGCCGGCGCCACACCTCACATCGATGGTAGACCCGACCTCCGAGGTGGGGGAAAACGTGGATCCAGAGGAGGCGCCACGGTGTGCCGCCTGCGGTGACCCCGTCGTCGACGCGCCGAACCACCGCGTCGTCACGTGGGTCGACGGGGGGACTGTAGAGTCAGCCCACTTCTGCGACGACGACTGCCGGGCGGCCTGGTCAGACGAGCCGACCTGAGCCAACCGGGGGGACTTAGCTCACGGTCTTTGAAATGATAGCGAACAGTATCGGCAGAGAAATGACGACGCTGACGCCGATGAGCAGGAACGTCTCAGCGGGGGAGAATCGAAGGCCGCCAAAGAGCAGCGACCTGCTCGTAGGGACAGCTGGATACGCAAGCACGATGCCAACGGCGCTGCCGAACGCGAACGCGACCGCCGTCCCGAGTGTGTCCTGGTCCGCTGAGGATTGCACAACGACTCTCCCGCTGGCAGGCATTGAAAACTTATCGTCTTTTTCAGCCGCTTGCACTACCGGAGCACAGTCGTCACAAGAAGCGCAACCGACGGGGAGACGGTGCCGACCGCAAGCGCAACCGACAGAATGAATCCGGACGCGGCGTCAGCCTCAACGACACGCGCCAGCGCCGAGACCATCGCTAACCCGAGGCCACAGCCGACCGCAACGAGCGGCCACGCGACGCTGAAACTGGCGGTGGGAAGGGCCGCGCCAACATTGACTACGGCGGCGGTTGCCGGCGTGGTCGCCACGCCGAACACGTCGATGCCGACGGTCACAACGACCCCGAGCAACGTAAAGCCGAACGCGACGAGCCACCCAACCCAGCGCATCCGAGCCAGCGCCGTCGAGTCGAGCACACCGAGTGTGAGCATGCCAACACCGGCTAGCGTCGCGCCGGCAGCCGGGGCGGCCGCGAGCCAAAACAGTGCTTCGACACCGGGACTGGTGACGAGCGCCAGGCCCGTAAGCAGGACGATCGCCGCTCCGCCACCCGCGGCGGCGATGTACCGTCCTGACCCACCAGTCACGTTCCGCAACACCGCGAACTGTCGGGTGAGAACCCACAATAGACTCGCAATCACGAACACCAACAGCAGCCCGACTGGGAACTGGACCAGCGGACGCACCCCTGACGGGTACGGGCCATAGACGCCCAGTGCATGGAGCAGCCCGGCAGCAACCATCCACGGGAGCGCGCCAAGCACGGCGCCCCGCCCCACTGTCGGACGCTCGAGCACCAGCAGCACTAGCATTAACACTGCTGCGAGGACGACCCCGCCGATGGCGACCGTCCCGACGGTAACCATGAGAGAGGTCGTTCGGGTGGGCGCAAGAAAGTTTCGAGCTTTTCAGCCCCCGACGACGGTTCGATGAGATCCTGGATCCACACCGGGTATTCACCTTCCTCAGCGCCTGCCGTGTACAGCGCGACGACCGGTTGCGTATCTACGCGTTCGTGTAGTCAGCGCGGTATGGACGAATCGCCGCGCTGTAACGCGCCGCGGGACACCGGCTCCCGCCTGTGGTCCGGTAACCCGTGCTCAGTCCCAGCGAGCGTGCCCCACGTGTGGTCAGTGGCCGGCGCCGCCATGGCCGTTCTCCTCGTCGTCGTTCAACTCGCTCAACACCTCGGTCAGGTACTTGTCCGTGGCGAGCCAGAAGAGAATCAACACCACGACGACCACCCCGATAAGTGCGAAGGTGATGGCTGCGCTCATAATCCAGTGTCGTCGGGAGGGAGACAAGTAACTGTCTATTCGTCGGGTATGAGGGCGCCGGGGTGTGTCAGATGGCCCGCTCTTCGCCCTCCCAGTACTCCTCGCGGATCTCGTATTTCTGTACCTTCCCGGTGGCCGTCTCCGGCAGGTCGGGTTCGAACTCTACGCGTCGTGGGATCTTGTAACTCGCCATCCGCTCGCGGGCGAACTCCATGACGTCCTCCTCGCTAAGATCCGCACCCGGCTTCGGGACGATGATGGCCGTGACCATCTCCCCGAGGTCGTCGTCCGGCGTCCCGACCACGGCGGCTTTCAACACGTCTGGGTGGTCGTACAACGCGTCCTCCACCTCGATCGAAGACACGTTCTCGCCCCCGGTGATGATGATATCTTTCCGCCGGTCTTTGATCTGGATCATCCCCTCCTCGTTGATCGTCGCCACGTCACCGGTGTGGAAGTAGCCCTCAATGCGGTCGTTGAACGCTTCCTCAGTCGCTTCGGGCTTGTTGAGGTACCGGTCCATCACCTGATTGCCTCGCACGACCACCTCGCCCATTGTCTCGTCGTCACGTGGGACGTCGTTGCCGTGCTCGTCGACGACGCGGATCTCGGCGCCGAGTACCTGTGAGCCCTGCCGGACCTTCAGGTCGGCCGGGCGGGCTGTCTGGGTGAGCCGCCGGTTGGAATTCGAGGTCGTGATCAGCGGCGCGGTCTCGGTCAGTCCGTACAGCTGGATGAGTCGCCAGCCGAACGTTTCCTCGACCTGCTCGATCGTCGCCTTCGGTGGTGGGCTCCCCGCGGTCGCGAGCCGCACCTGTCTGTTCCCCATCGTCTCCGGCGCCTCCTGCTCGTAGTATTCGATGAGTCGGTTGAGAACTGTCGGGGCGCCACAGAGGAAGGAGACGTCCCGCTCGCGGATGGTCTCGAAGGTGGCGGCCGGGTCGAAGGACCGCTGACAGACGTGGGTACCGCCGACGCCCGTCACGGTATAGGTGTGCCCCCAGCCGTTACAGTGGAACATCGGCAGCGTCCACAGGTAGGTGTCATCGTCCGAGACCTCCATGTGGTGAGCGTTCACGAGCGCGTGGTAGTGTTCTGTGCGATGGGTCCGGACGACGCCCTTCGGGTCACCAGTCGTTCCCGAGGTGTAGTTGATCACCGCCGCGTCGTCCTCGTCGATGGCTGGGCGGGTGGGTTGCTCCGGCGCGCCGGACTGCAGCAGTTCCTCATACACCGCCCACGTGCCCTCGATCCGGTCGGGTTCGTAGCCGATGAAATGCTTCGCGGGCACGGCATCGCGGATCGGCTCGAGTTCGTCAGCGTACTCGTAATCCGCGATGACGGCCTTCGCCTCGCAGTCGTTGAGGATGTACTCGTACTCGCTGGCGATGAGCCGGTAGTTGATCGGGACGTACACGATGCCGAGCTGTTGGGCCGCGAACTGCGTCTCGAGGAAATAGTGGGTGTTGCCCGACACTAGCGCGAGCCGGTCGCCCTGTTCGAGGCCCAGCTCTGCCAGCGCGTTCGAGAGCCGGTTCACGCGCTCGCCGAACTCCGCGTAGCTGTACTCCGTCCCGTCGTCGGCGACGATTGCTGTCACGTCCCCGTACAGGTCAACCCCCCGGTCGAGAAAGTCCGTCGTCAGCATCGGCACGTTCATGATTGGTTCTACCGACCCGTAGAACGGTCTCATTAAAAATGTAGGTTCTAGTCGGTCCCCCAACCGAAACCCTCTTGAATCGAATCGGCATACGAAAATGCGAGGGGCTGTGGCCAAGCCAGGCATGGCGACTGACTCCAGAGGCCACGCGCCCGGTGACGAGACTCCAGACTGATATACCGAGCGGGCGACTGATCATCGCCCGCGTTGACGACCCTCTGGAGGACCGAGGCGTCGACCGGAGATATCAGTCGATCGGGGGTTCAAATCCCTCCGGCCCCATACGCAGTTTAAACGACGCACCGATTCAGCACGACCAGCAAGCGTCCTCGCGCTGTGATTACTGCGGCGAACTCATCGAAACCGACAACCAAGTCTGCCCGGCGCTCGACTTCTCGGAGGACACCCATGAGTAACGATACACATATACAAACTGTCAGGATCAGAGAGCCCTCCGGCTCCATCCCGTTGTTCAATGTTGAAGATGCCTCTTAGGGCCAGTTAGGTCGGGCTAACAGCTGGGCGCAATGGCCACTGAGTCGCGACCTGCCATCGAACATGCATACGTGACGGTCGATCAGACCGGCGGCGGTCTCGACCTGCGTGGGCCGGCAACTCGCCGAAGCGACGACCTCGCGACTGCCGACCGCGGGGTTGTTGACAACTACTGATATTATCCTACTCGCGTCCGCCACGCGCACGGCGGGTGTGGTGCCCCCCAGCATCACACCCCCGCCGCTGGTGCGTCGGGCCGCAACCGTGCGGCACCTGCCCCGATGCCGTATCTCGTAGGCTCCGGGTTGACACGCAGGATCACAACAGCTCGCTACTGTTGCGATTGACCGTCCGTACGGTTCAGGTATAAACACCGGTTGCGATTCAGCCACTAACTCCCACCACCGCCGGCGCTGGCGGCGGCGGGAGCAAACAGTGGGCCGACGACAGCGAGCGGCGCACCCTCGGTGATCCCCCGGCGTCACAGCAGTCTCCAGACTGCTGCAAACCCCATAGTCGTCAGTCATGAACATAAATTCATAGGTGAGAATTGCTGCTTCACTGGCGTGACGACGGACGTGTCCAGTCGCGGAACCACCGGTAGGCGTAGTCACACGCCCACGCGGTGTCGGCGGGTGGGGGACGACCCACGTACCCTTCCATGGAACGGTCGGCACCGGGGGACGGGTGCACACCCCGGGGTCCCGAGAGCCTCTGGACCATGCCGCCGTGGGCGCGGTACCGTGAGCGGAGGTGCGGTCGGCGGCCGGGCAGACAGCTCATCCGGAGCCGCAGCACCACCCGTGCGGCGGCTGGAGGCGCTGCCGGCCCTGGTGGAGTCATGCCTGGACGGATGCCCGGAGGGCGGCGGCGCCCGCCGTCGACACCGCGGTGCTGTCAAGAATAAATATTTTTGAACTAATGTGACTATGGGGTCGTACGGCTTCGACGGTATGTCCGACCCGCGCGATCTTTCGCCCTCCCAGAAGCTCGAGCGGCAGGGGAAACGGTTAATCACCACAGTGTGGAACGGAACCGAGCATCGGTTACGCGCACCGATCAGACTCGTGCTCGGCCTCCTGCTACTATTCATCCTGGCCGGGATCGGCAACGAGTATCGGCCGACGCTTGTTGACGGCACCGGCAGCCTCTCGACGGCGGTCAACATGCTGACCCGACAGGCTCCGAACGCGATCGGACTGGCCCTGGCTGTGGTGGTCGCGGCAGTCGTCATCGATCGGCGTCGGCTTGCCGATCTCGGGCTTCACACCGACCGACGCTGGTGGTGGGGGCTGGCGGGGGGCCTCACCATCGGCGGGAGTATCGCCCTGGTGAGTATCATCGTCGGTGTGGTGAGCGGCTACTACGAGTTCGTTGGCCTGCGGCTGGAGACCGGCATCGGGCTCTGGATCCTTCTTGCAGTCGGGGGCGCGGTGTTCCAGTTACTGTTCGTCGTCCCCGAGGAGTTCTTCGTCCGCGGCTACCTCATCACGAACGCTCTAGAAGGGTTCAACGGTGTCTCGTCGGTGTCGGTCTCGCTCGCGGCTGGCGTCGGCATCATCATCTCTTCAGCGTTCTTCTATCTCACTCATGCCGGCGCCAAGGGCCTCGTCTTCGGGAGTATGGTCGCCGTCATCTCCGTGCTGCTCGGCCTCGGCTACGTTCTCAGTGGCGACCTGTCCGTCCCGATCGGGATCCACTTCGGCCTCAACTTCACGAGCGTGCTCGCGGGGACAAACCCACAGCAGGCGAGCCTCCTCGAGTTCAGCGCGACGTCGACCGTCGAGGAGTCGCTCGTCCTCCCGGTCGAGGCACTCGTGGTGCGGTGCGGTGCGACCGTTGTTTCCATCGCGGTGGTATGCTGGTGGTATCACAAGGTCGAGGATCGACTCCAGGTCAGCCCGACCATCGCCCGTCCGAGCCTCCGTCATCAACAGACGCACGCGTCGTCCGACGACTGAGCCCCGTCCGTCTCATCACGACCATGGCTCCGCTAACACGAGTGTGCGACCGGCTCGAATCGGACGACGGCTCATAATCGGTGCGACGCCACGAGTGGCCCCGAGCGGGTCTAGAAAGGGAACTCTGCTCGCGAAACCGTTTCATAGTCAGTCAAAATTCCCGCAAGTGGGGGGGATGTAGTCTGCGAGCACGGAATCAGGATGAAATCGAGGAAGCCGGGTCGGGGTGAATGGTGGTCGATTTTCCAGACGAGGGCAAGCACGGCTGCATCGGGTGAATTCGAATATGGCACGGGTCGATAGGCCACGATCCCGCCAACAGCAGATCGCCAGACGGAACTCGATTATGAAGATTTTAGCGCCGGTTCACTCGACCAGTTCGACTCGCAGCAGATAGCAGGTTCAGCTGATACAGGGCCTGATCTCTCAGAAAACGGGCAATGCGCCACAGCGTCGGCGGCGCCCGAGTGCCATCTTAGATGCAATTTCGCCTCTCTCATCTACACTGCTTGCGGAGGATGTCCCCGATTATGAAACCCCCACAACAGCCTAAGAACGCTCGAAACCATTCATAGACGGCACTGTGTCCGTTATCGGAGTATGAAAACGGATGCCGTGTGTGACAGCGGCAGCGGCACGGACGCCGGGCAGGTGTCGAATCCTAAAGACCCCACAAAACCAGCGACGTGTGAGGCGGCATTCCAGCCGTCTTAATCTCGTGGTACAGCTGGGAGCGGACCGCGTAGCTCCGTTGAAATTCTCCACAGCTGAGACGAACGGTCTTGTGCACAGCGGGCACACATTCGTCAGCCGGACTGATGCCGTCTACTGACCGCGCCATAGCTGCCCCCATGGAACCGGAACAGCGTGTTACTCAGTCGGCCGGTGGCAACTGTGAGAGAGAGGAGGTTAGTCGGCGTCCGCACACGGAGCAGAGCCGCCTTGCGAAGCCACGCCCACAGCACGTGAGTGGTCCACTCGCCGCAAGCCTCTGGATTGCTCTCGCCTTCGCCTGAAGCCTGAGGGAGGCAGTTGGGTATCCACGCACTGTCCGGCGGACTGGCCTCTCGAGACGCGACAGCACGTGGACTCCAGGGAGCTGGAACGCTGCGCCCGGCTCACCACACCAGGAGAGAGCGGGGAGGCAGCCGCTGGCGAAATGGGCGCAGGTCACTGTATTGGCCGCCGGGCGCCGTATCCGAGCAGCCCCCGACTCGCCGGCGCCCCGGTTAGCTGGGGGTTTCCGACCGTCCCCGTGGTCGGAAGGGCTCTCGGTGGTCGTAAGTTAGCACTGCACGCGCCGGTCGCGACGGCACCACCTCGGTGGTCAGCGACCGACAGAGCGGCAGCGGAACCACCACGGGGGCACCGACCCGGAGCGTGGGGCTCCGGGTCGCGGTGCAGGAGAGATGGACCCCGCTCGGCGGTGGTGGGAGGGAATCTGGGACACTGGCGTGCCGAGCGCAAGGGGTAGCATGGTCCGCGATTCTGGTCCGCTGGCGCGGCCCTCGCCTCGGCGCCGCCAGCAATTCTCGCTGTATACTCCCCGAATAAAAACGTTACGCGGGTGCTACAGGTGTGTGTCGGCGGCTGCCCCCGGCGATGCCTCCCGACACGCTGACGCGCCGCTGCCGGCCGCACAGACGGGTCGAGGGATGGCGTGTGGTGTATGGCGGCTGCACGGGCTGCCCCACGGTGTGCCGGCCCGGCCGGCTACCCGGGACCAGCCCGGCCCCGCGTGGACCGCGGGTTTAGCGCCCGATTTCCCCAGATCGGGGGGCGCTGTGTAGTCGGCTGCGCGCGGTCACGACATGAATCTCGTCCTTGATAGTTCAAATACGGCAGCGGCGCCCGTCGATTGGCGAGAACGGCCGACACGGGCCGTGGCTGTGCTGTCGGAGGCTGTGGAACGGCACGCAGTCTGCGCCCCGGCTGTTTTCCGACCGCTGGCGGCTCGGCGGCGGAACCCCCTGCGCTACTGGTTTCGGTGCATCGACGTCGGCCACGGTCGCACGTAAGGGAGTTGCCGCGTGAGCAAGTAGGCGGCCTTTCGCGCCGAGCCCTTTGTGTACTGGCGGACACTGCGATTGATCGGCGTCCGTTTCCCGCGAAGAGAGGTCTTGCCGGCACAAATCGCATCTATGACGGTCTCTCCGTCAAGCGCAGCGATGGGTTTGTCAGCGGCCACCTCGTCGAGTTTGACCTCCGTGTATGCGCGGCCGACGTTGCCGAGATAGTGGGCATCGCTGGCGCCGAGTTTCGGGAACTGGTGGCGTTCAGCAAACCGGTTGGCACGACGGTTGCGATAGCCGGTAAACAGCATCGAGTTGTACACTTCAACGCCGTCGGCGTCGTCGATATACCGCTTGCGAACGCCGTGGCGTGACCGCTGGAACGGGTGAGGGACGACAGCGATCCCCCCCGCCGCCCGAATCCGGTCAACCGTCTCGTCAAACGGGAGGCCGCGCGGCGGGCAGTGCTCGACGCCAACCGCAAGCAAGTGACCATGCGCGGTCGATACCTCGACGCCTGGAATCCCGACAAGCCCGTAATCCGGTGCGAGCGCGGCGGCGCGTAACGACTCATCGATCTCGTCGTGGTCGGTGACGACGATTCCGTCGAGTCCGATCTCCGCGGCGTGTTCTAAAAGCAGCTCCACCGGCTCGTGACCGTCGTAGGACCCCTCCGAGTGAACGTGTGGGTCGATCCGGAGGAGACGGCCATTATCGGTCATTGCCGAGGATTGGGCTCGCAGCCAATTAGGGGTACGGGTGACCGCGAGGTCGGCCGGTTCACTCCTGTGGCGAGTAGTTGGGCGCCTCGTCAGTGATCATCACGTCGTGCGGGTGGCCTTCGGACTGGCCGGCCTGTGAGACACGGACGAACTCGGCGCGCTGTTTGAACGCCGGGATAGAGTCGGCGCCGACGTAGCCCATCCCCGAGCGCATCCCGCCGACGAGCTGGTGCAACTCGGATTCGAGACTCCCCTTGTAGGGGGTCGCGGCCTCGACGCCCTCAGGGACGAATTCATCGTCCTCGTCGGCGTCCTTGAGATAGCGGTCGCCACCGCCCTCCGACATCGCGCCGACGCTGCCCATCCCGCGGTACTGTTTGTACTTTTTCCCCTGCATCGTGATCACCCGCCCGGGGGCCTCGTCGGTGCCG
>CAYZJQ010000064.1:0-14895 GCA_964478805.1 uncultured Halobacteriales archaeon
CGCTCGACAGGTCGACTCCAGTGTCGGTGGTCGTTACGTCACTCGGTCTCTCCAATTGAGGGCTCACGCGTTCCACACCTGCGCCGTCTGTCCGTGCTGTGTCGGCACCATTGCCCGGCCATCCTCACGCTCGGTCACCAAACGGAGACAGCGGTATCGATCACGAGCGGCGAGAGACACGACCAGCCGCCGAACAAGCGCGCCTGCGCCGGCTCCGTGTACTCGATAGCCTGCCCGACGCAACACCCGACGATCCGACCGCAAGAGTTCGAACGGCTGGCATAAACAACCACGGGTCGGGTGACCCGTGGAACTCTCGCTGTTTTCTTCAGAAGTGCGGATGCATAGTCGGCGACTCACCCCGCGCGGCGACCTGTTTGACCACCCGAGTAGTTCGCACGGCGTTCACTCGAATCGATCGAGAACTCCCTCGCTGTCGCGGCCGGGATGCGCCAGGTGACCGATAGTAGCCTGACTCCCCCGCAATGGGAGGGACTACAGACTGCTGTTCGTCCGGAAGGGGGTCTGTGAGGCTCCTGTGTGGAGCAGGGGCTGAGAGCGTGTGGCCAGCGGCATCGACGCAAGTCGCGGGGGGTCCGACAGCGACCACCGGCGCGATGGGAATTGACAGACCGATGTGGCGGCGCAGCCCCATGGAATCGGCCGGCAGTGTCACCGCTGCCGCTGGCGGCACCGACCTGGCGACGGCACCGGCATACACTCGCTCTCGCGCCAGCCCGTGAGCAGTCGTGAATTGGTGGGGGCGTGTCGCTTCACACCCGTTTCGGCGAGTGGTTTTGAGCGTGTCGCGCACGAGTGGGGTGACATCGCGTCTCCGAGTCGAAATCATGCCGGAGCGTCGCGGTCGCTGCGGTAATTGGCGGATCGAGGAGCGTGCATCCGGATCGTGATCAGGTCACGATGCAGAGAGATTCACGTGTCGAGGGGCGCAGCGAGCCGACTTCACACCGGTGGTGGCGCTTGATTTGGTCGGGTTCACACAGTATGTTCGCGATCCGAGATATCGCCGATGTGAACCGACGATTCGGCCGGCTGAACAGTCGTACGGCCAGATGGCGTTGTTCCAGCACCGCTCGCGGTCGACTGATCGGTGCATGGCCGTGAGGACGGAGACACAGTCAGTTGGTTCAGCCCTTCTTCCGGATGCTTCCTCGTCTGAAGTCTGCGGTGGGTGGGGTCGGTCGGGGCTGCGGCCGGGCGCGGGGAGCAGCGGCGTTTCGACCACGGTGGTGCTGTCGGGCACAGGTGATCGAGAGCAAGCGTATTCCCCGGCTTCAGGCGAGACGGGCAATACCACATACCTGGAAGGTGACGGCGGGTTGAGAGCGGGCAGACAGCCGGCCAGGTCTGATATCCGGAGGCCACCTCGGCGTCACGGCCGGCCTGTAGCGGGCCATCGACGCCGACAGATGGCTGGACGTCATCGGGGCGTGGTTGCTGTCGGGCGGTGCGGCGGAAGCGAGTGACCTGCCCACTGGTCGCTCGGCTACATCGGGGTCGGTCTCGTGCGTGTTCGAACGTGAACACGTCGGTCAACCCGGGCATGTCGAGTCGGTAGTCGCGAGGTGAGGTCTGGGCGGAGTAAGTGGTCTCGACCGACTCAGTGTCGCCTAGCTGCGGCAACCCGAGTGCGGTCTCGTACGCGAAATCGACCGGCTCGAGATCAGCCGACTGGGGCAGACAGCCCCGGAGCGCCCCTTCGAGCGTGTCGAGGGCGTCGGTATCGGCGCCGACGTACCAGTCGAGGTGGCGGTCGCCATCGGCGCCGCTCTCGCCGGTGGCGACGAACATGAGTTCGTACGTCGGCGCGGTATCGGCTTCCATGAAGCCGCCGGCGTCGATGTGGTGCAGCCGCGTGACCGACCGGGCCACTGCGGCGGGGTCAATTGGGTCGTCGCTAGGCTGGACGTGAAGATACGTGCGGGCAGTCGTGGACGAGTCGTCGGGCGTCGTGTCTGGTGGCGCGGCCATCGGCAACGCAGGTAGCGCGGGGGATTAGGCCCCCGCCGGGCGCTTGTCTTCGGGCA
The DNA here is from genome assembly GCA_964478805.1 of uncultured Halobacteriales archaeon. Classification (GTDB taxonomy): domain Archaea; phylum Halobacteriota; class Halobacteria; order Halobacteriales; family Haloarculaceae; genus Halosegnis. Next base: position 2,049 of record CAYZJQ010000064.1, read on the forward strand.
TGGCGAACGTCTGCCCCGGATTGGTGCGTTCGAGCCACGTAATGAACTCCTGGAGGGCGCTGCGGTACTGGCTGGTGCCGAGCGCACTGGCCGAGACGGTCGCACAGACCGTCCACGTCGCGTTGTCGGTGCCGAAGCCGACGAGCGTTGCTGTGTCGTCGAGACCGAGATATAGCCCGATGATAGCTTCCAGCGGGGTCGGCGTCATCCCGATAACGGGCGCTGCATGGGTGATGTCATCGTGCTGGACGAGCGTATGGGCTCGCTGAGACTGAGTGGACGGGTCGGCAGGTCAACCGGAAGGGGCGACGCCATACAACGCTCAGCGAGAATCTCATATATCTGTATGGGTCACGCATACTAGGCGAGAAGCCCCCCGGCGTCAGTCGCGGGATGAGTCGCCGCACGGGTCGCAAACCCCGAACTCGAGATTTAACCGCCCACATTGCGTATAAATGACTGTCGGTACGACGGCCCTTTGTTGTGAGTAACGATCCGAACGCTGGCAGGTGAGTTGGTGGTTGCCTCACCAGAACGTCAGCCTTCAGACGACATACCTGACATTAGATACCCAGGGTCCTTCCGAGTTCGTCACGGAATAGGCGTACCGGGGGCGTGGCACGCCCATCGGCGCGTCGGGACGTAAACGTACATCCCAATACAGCGCACACGGGCGTGGGAAGCCCACGAGGGTACTCGTGAAAAGATGTCACGGCTGATACGGTGGATCTGGACTTAGCTGGCTGTGGGCTCACCTTCGCGGGCAACTGGCAGACGTAGTTCATCCGCGGGCTCACGCTACCGGTGATCGCCTGCCAGTGTGCGTTCGTCATCTCCATATCCGTCTCAGTGGTGTCGGACATTGTTGTCGCCGTAAAGAACGGCGTCCTGATCAAGGGCGGAAATTACCTCGAAGCTGTGGACGAGGTCAACGCCGTCGCCATTGGTGTAGGCGAGACGCTCATCAAGGGCGAACCCGCCATTGGTCCGAATGGAGACGTAGTCAACGAGACTCGGTGTCCGCTCCCCCGTCGTCTCGGGTGTGGGGATCGAACGTGTACGTTATTCGGTCGTCAAGGACGATGTAGAGCCCACGGTCAGGATCGTGGACGACACGTTTTCTGGAGTCAATAGCGATGTCGACGAGGTCACCGAAGGCGTGGACGGCAATCCGGTTGTCGCCGAGGCGGCCGACCGATCCGATCGATACCCACTCGCCGTACTGAACGTGTGTCGCGGGATCGCTTTTGTGCCGTCCAAACATAGCAATGCTGAGGCCGCCAACCGTGAGGAGCGCTCCGCCAGCGAGCCGCGAGCTGGAGATGTCTTTCGAGGTAGGAACGGTTCGCTCGACGGGCGTTGTGTGGGTCGCCGACGTCTGCCGCTGGTCGCCGAACCGGTACGTGGCGGCGTCGGTCACAAACGGTGTCTCGACGGTGAGCCGGTCGACGTATCGGCCGGAGTCGATCGCGGCCTCGGCCATCACGACCGTCTCAACACGACCGGCTGTTCCGATTTCGCCCGTGACTGCTGCGAGTCGTGTGTTCTGATATTCTGTCACGTTTAGCGACACTTCGGTAGTGTGCGTACCATTGGTTACTCCGACGGTGTCGCCGGCGAGAAATCGACGCTCGGTCCAGAACACCTCGCCGTCCTCGACGGCTCGAGTGACGAGGTAGACGCGCTGGGTGACCGTCACAAGACGGTCTTCGGCGACAGTGCTCGTGATCGTAAGGTCGACGACCGGCGTCGCGGCGGTCAGGTACACCGGCGGCTCTGTGAGTCGCTCACCAAGTGTAAAAAGAGTCGTCTCTCCAGTGACGACCGCGCTCGTTGTGAGTTCGAGTTCAAATGTTTCGACCGCATGCTGTTCGGTGACGGTCGTCGTCGCCGGCGTCCCGGCATATGCGACCCCGACCGACCCGAGCATGATCACCCCACCGGCAAGAAGCGCGAGGCCGACGAGCGTGCCCCGCGTTATGAGGAACCACCGTGCGCGCTCTGCCCACAGCCCCATTATCGACGCCTCCGTGAACTGGTGAACTGGTGTGCGTACATATAGTGAGCTCCGACTTAGGCCGGTATAAATCGGGAATCACTTCATGATGACTGGTTGCGTAACCTGGAGGTAACTTGACGGAGCCACTGGTCATGACGATTCGAACACTTTCCCATCACCGCGTGCGACATCTTCCACCTCAATGCGTTCGCTTTCGACCTCGCCGCCCCCGTCGAACAGGCTAACGGTGATGCGGTAGGTGTCGCCGAACCGCTGCCCGCGTTTGACGAACGAGATTGGTCCGTCCAAGGTTGATACTGATTTCGTCTCAGCCTCTTGCCGATTGAGATTGTCGAACTCAGCGGTTACCCGCTCGAACGTGCTGTCAGGATCGTCTACATCGTAGTTGATGACGTACTCCGCTGGACCACCCTGTTTCCGTCTGGATCTGTCTTCAATCTCGAGTTCCTCGAACGATGGCCGCGCCGTCGGCGGCGCACAGCCCGCCGCGTCCACGCTCGCCTGTCGCGTGGCGACGGCTAAGAAGCCAGCATCGGTCGCCTCGACCGTGAACGTCACGCCGGCCGGCGCGTCCTCACAGGAGACCTTGACGGCGACGACGAGCGAGTCGCCGGAGGCGAGCGTCCCTGCGTCGTTCGAGAGCGTCCCGACCGGCTCCGCCAGCGTCACGGTCACCGCCACGGGCCGACCGACACGGTTCGTGACCGTCACGAGCCGGCTCTCGGCCCCGGCCGCGACGCTGGGAGCGACGTCGAGACCGAGCACGCCCGCGGCGTCGCTCGCGACGGGCAGCGTGGAGCCCCGGCCGAGCGAGGCGGCCGTGTAGGCCTCGGACCCGCGCGTGGCGGCGAGACCGACCAGTCCCGCGCCGGCGGCGAGGAACGCGCGACGCGTGCCCCGAGCCCCGGCGCTCGCCGCTCGCGGGCGTCGGCGTCGCGACGGCCGGCGCGTCATCGCGACCACCGCCGGAGGGTCGGCGCGCGCAGGGTCGCAAGCGGGCGGAGAGGCACCCGACCGTCGAAGCAGACGTGGTAGGCGATCGCGAACGGGAGGAGGCCGGCGCCGGCGGAGGCGACGGCCGCGAGGAGGGGATGGAGCCGGTGGAGCGCAAGGAGCGTCCCTTCGGGCAGCGTCGCGGGGTACGGGTACACCCTGAGCGTGGCCGTGATCGCCCCCGGCTGCGGCGGGGTCCGCATCGCGAGCGGGAGCGCGTAGGTGCGCTCGGACAGCACCGGGATCGTCGCGTCGACGAACGGGACCGGGACCGCTCGCCGGTCGTTCGCGGTTGTGTACGGCGCGAGCGCCGACGCGGTGACGGTCCCCTCGGGGAGCCCGTCGACGGCGGCGCCCTCGGTCTCGATGAGGAGCGTCGCTACGGGCGACTGAACGACCGACACGCCCACCTCCCGGACGACTTCGGCATCGGCCGGGAGCGACGACCCGACCCCAGCCTCGGTGACGACGAACGAGGCGTCGTAGCCGGCCGGAGCGATCGCCACAAGGGCGACCGTGACGACGAACGTGGTCGCGACGACCGGCCAGACGACCGCCCCCGGCCGGACCACTGACCGACCGACGCGGCGGCGACGCGGGCGGAGCGTCGCCGCGAGCGTGAGGAGCGCGAGCCCCCCGAGGAGGACGCCGAGGTTGCCGCTGACCGCGCCGGCGACGCGCCCGAAGCCAGGCACGATGACCGGGCGCCCGCCGACTTCGAGGAGGACGCCCCGGACGGCCGCGTCGGTCACGACGGGCGCGCCCGCCGCCTGGTCGGTCGCGGGGTTCGCGTCGCCGCGGGTGAGGTACCCGCCGGCCTCCCGGCCGACGACGCGGTGGGTCACGGGCTCGCCCGTGCGGGCGTCCTCGTAGGTGACGACGTCTCCCACGTCGACGTCGCCCGCGGGGACGAGGATGAACCCGTCGTCGACCCCGAGCGTCGGCTCCATGCTGTCGGAGTAGACGTACCCGAAGCCGAGCGGGGTCACCGCGGAGAGGGCGAGGACGACCAGCGCGACGAGGGCGACGACAGTGAGTGCGGTCCGGAGCATGGTATGAGTGTACTGAAATGGTGGGAAGCGAGCGGTGCTGGAGGTGCGGCTACGTCAGCGACGTTATTGCGCCGCGTTGTCGTCGATATCGAACGAGAGCGTGCCCGAGAGGTCGCTCCCGCTGGTGAGGACGGCGGCGTCGCCGTGGCCGGTGTCGACGGTGATGACGACGTAGAACGTCTGGCCGGCGGTGGCGTTGAACGACTGCCCGTCGGTCTCCTCTGAGAGCGTCGCGACGTCGTTGCCCTGGTCGTCGTAGACGACGAATTTCACGTTGTCGTCGTCGTTCCCGTCGTCGGTCTCGGCGGCGTACGTCGCGACGATGTCGTGGGCCTCAGCGTCGTTGTTGGTCACGGTGAACGCGTGGGCGTTCTTCGAGTCGGTGCCGTCACCGAGGACGAACTGCGCGTCGGTGTTCGCGCCGCCCGCAGTCCCCTGCTTGAAGTCGATTGCGAGCTGCTCGTCGTCGTAGTAGACGAGCGGGCCCGAGGTCCCGTCGGTGAGCGCGAGGAGGCCGTCCTGGTCGGCGACCACGTCGATATTCGCGGAGCGGTCAACGTTCGCCGCGGTAAACGCACTGGTGCTGATAGACGCGCCCGCCGCGAGGAGCAGCAGGGCGACGATCACGGTGGTGAACAGTCGGGTCATTGCAACCGTACCGGCGACGAGTCGGGGTATATACCGGCAGTAACCACGGAGCCGCCGGGCGGGTCACCTCGCTGTTACCACGGGGCGCCGGTCAGGCCGCCGCCGGGAGCAACAGGTCCACGCGCGTCCCCTCGCCGGGGACCGAGGTGAGCCAGATCGCCCCGTCGTGATACTCGACGATGCGCTGACACAGCGCCAGCCCAACACCGGTGCCGTCGACGTCCGTCCGTCCCAGTCGCTCGAACACGTCGAACGCGCGCTCAACGGCCGACTCGTCCATTCCCGCGCCGTCGTCTTCGACGTACGCGTGGCGCCACTCGCGCGACGCGTCGAGGCCGTCGGCGACCGACTCGGGGAGCCCGGCCGGGTCGACGGCGTTTCTCGTCCCTACGTGGACGCGCGGGCTCGCCGAGTCGTTGTACTTTACGCCGTTGTCGATCAGGTTCTGGAACAGCTGGACGAGCAGGCGCGAGTCGCCCCGCACTGCCGGCAGCGAGTCGGCGGTCACCGTCGCATCCGCGTCTTCCAAGCGAACGGTGAGGTTGAGCCGTGCCTTGTCGACCACGTCCGCGAGCGGGGTCGGCTCCAAGGCGCCGCCGCGGCTGTCGACGCGGGAGTACTGGAGCAGCGCGTTGATCATCGACTGCATCCGCTCGGTCGCGTCGACGGCGTTCTCGACGAGGTCGAACGCGCGCTCGTCGAGCGTCGATCCGACCCCGTAGAGCTCTTCCAGCAGGGTGAGGTAGTTCCCGACCGTCCGGAGCGGCTGCTTCAGGTCGTGCGAGGCCGCGTACGCGAACTGCTCTAGATCCCGGTTCGAGCGACGCAGCCGGCGTCGCGTCTCCCGGAGCTCGGCCTCCCGCTCGGCGCGCTCGGTCACGTCGCGGTACACCCAGAGGTTCGCCTCGCCGTCCGGCAGCTCGTACGGCACGTAGTCGCGTTCGAGCCGCCGTCCGTCGGCCAGCGTCAGCGGCTCGTCGGTCACCGGCTCGCGCGCCTCGATGCGCTCGTCCACGCGGTCGACGAACGCCTCCGGCGCCTCGAACACGTGTTTCAGGTCGTGTGCGGCCGCGGCGCAGTCCGCACCCACGAGCGACTCCGCGTCGACCGGCACGTCGAGCAGGTCGCACAGCCGCTGGTTCACCGCGAGGATGTCCCGGTTCGGGTCCTCAACCAAGACGCCCGCCGGGAGCGTGTCGAGGACCGTCCTGAGAACGGTGTTCGTCCGTTCGAGCGTCTCCTCGCGCTCGACGCGCTCGGTCGTGTCCGCCGCGACGACCAGCGCCTGCCGCCCGGCCTCGCCCGGAACCGAAAGCGGGACGACGTCGGTCGTCACCGTCCGAGCGCCGCCGTCAGCGTCGACCAGCTCCTCGTCTGCTATCCTAACCGGGTCGCCGGTCTCGATGACCTGCTGCTCGGCGTCGCTGACGCCTCGGTCCCCCCGGTCGCCGAGACGAGGCGGACCGGTCGACCCCTCGAGCTCCTCGACGCGGACGCCGCGAGCGGCCGCCGCCGCCTCGTTCGCCAGCCTGTACCGCCCGTCGGCGTCCGCGACGACTACCTCTTGGGGGATCGTGTCGACGACCGTCCGGAGCGTCTCTCGGGCACGTCGCGCCTCCTGTTCCGCTCGCCGGCCGGCGCAGGCGTCCGCCAGTCGCTCGTGTAGCGGGGCGAGCGCGGCGAGCGTCCCCTCAGAGAAGGGCGCTCCGTTCTTCACGACGACGAGTGCGCCGAAGTCCGGCAGGTCGAACAGGTAGTAGTGAGACCCCTCGTGGGACCCCACGACCGGCAGCGTCTCGTCGTGCGAGGCGGAGTCGGGCTCCGCGCCCTCAGCGAGGTGGTCGGTCGCCGCCTCGAACGCCTCGTTGAATGTCGGCTGTCGCGGGATGCCGGCGACGAGGTCGTACGTCGCACCCCCGTCCGGCGCCTCGCGGCGCTCGAACACCCCGCCGGTCGAGCAGTTCAGCCGCCTGAGATACGACGAGAGCGCCGTCCGCGCCACCGCCGCGACCGTCTCCCCCCGGCCGATGGAGAGCGCGACCTCGTAGAACACCTGGATCTGCTCCGGCGGGGTCGCCGTCGTCCCCCTCACAGCCCCTCCACCACGCCGACGACCGCCGTCTTGTTGTACAGTTCGAGGAACTCGCGCCCGGAGTTCGCGATCTCGCCGATGGTGAGCGCGCCGACGAGCGGCCTCGCGTCGCCCTCCTCGACCGCGGCGAGCTCTCGGTCGAACTCATCGCCGAGATAGAGCACGCGAGAGATGCAGTCGAAAAACAGCGCTTCGCCACCCGCGGTCGACGCCGACTCGCGGGCGGCCGTCGCGGCCTCGCGGGCGGCCGCGACGAGCGAGTCCGGCTCGCCTTTCAGGACGTGGACGAACGAGCCGGCGGGGACCTCGCCGAAACAGCGAATCCCGCCGTCGTCGGTCAGCTCAAACGGGTCGCGGACGATTTTCTCGGCTTCAAACCGACTCAACCCGAATGGGTAAGACTTCGCCACTTGAAAAAAGTTGTCGGCGGTCAGCTTCCGGCCGATGTCCGGCTCGACGAGCTCTCGGTACGCTCCAACCGCCGGCTGGTCCCCGAGGAGCTGCACGACGGGGCCGTCGGCGTCGGTGACACGGAACGGTCCGGCAAACTCTTGCCAGCCGTGGCTCACGCCGACGCTCCCAGCCGCGCGGGTGGCCGCGACGACGGCGGCGTCCTCTGCCCAGCCGTCCTCGGTCAGGAGACACGGTGCCTGCTCCATCGAGAGCGAGCCCGCCCCGCCACCGAGGATGGTGATCTCCACACCGTAGGCGTCGAACAACGCCCCGACAAGCGCATCCGTCCCGGTGGCGAACGCGTCCGCGAACACGAACGCCGTCCGATATCCCTCGACGAGCAGGTCGGGAAGCTGCGCGTCGAAGTTCGCGCTGGGGTCGCTCAACCCCTCAACGAGGGTGACGTCTGGCGCCTCGCGGAGGCCGAGGAACAGCGTTCCCGCCTCGCGAGCGGTTCCGTCGGCGATCACCTGCGGGAATGCCCCTCCGAACGCGGTGAGCGGCGAGTCAGCGAGCCTGTCGGCAAGGTCGGTCGCGTGAGGGCCCGCGGCGTCGGTCCCGAGGACAAGGAGGCCGGACACCTTTGGATGGGCTTCGAGCGTCTTAAGTGCAGGACCGACAGGAGAATCGGGGGGGACGTACGTTTGCTCCATGAGGCGACTGGTTCTTCAGAAGTGGGCTGGATATATTACCACATCGTCACGTCACGGCGGCCTGTCGCGCTACACGAGGTGCGACCCTTAGTCGGAAAGGGAGTCGATGTCCTCGGAGCGAGGCCTACGGTCCCGGCCGGGGGCTGCGCGTGAGGTGTCTCTGACAGCGATCATAGCAGGACCGCGGGATTGGGCTCCGATGGGGATTCAGCCCCTGACAGACCCGGTCATTCGAACGGTCTGTCGGGGCGGTGCTACGCAGACCACCCCTAAGGGTTACCTCCAAGTTATTACCCAGCCTGTACGTCGGTATGATCATAAGAGCGAAACAACAGATGACTACCGAAACCCCTGCTGAAGGATCATGACAGACACAGATGGTACAGACGCTGTGGCCCGCCTTCTCCTCGGAGCGAAGTGGAAGCCGGGTATCCTCGCAGCTCTCGCGCAAAACGGGCGGCTGGGGTTCGGGGACCTCCAGCGTGATCTCGGGGGCATCTCGAACAAAGTGCTCTCGAACGACCTCGAAGACCTGCTCGAGTACGACGTCGTGATCAGAGACGTCGTTCAAGAACAGCCCGTCCGTGTCGAGTACGAACTCACCGCCGCTGGGAGCGACCTCTACGACATCGTCAGGCGGATGACCGACTGGGACGCGCAGTATGTCACCGGCGCTGGTCGCCCGACCCTCCTGATCGCCGAAGACGACGTTCGTCAGATTGAATTGTACTCGTTGTGGCTCTCCACGACGTACGACGTGGTGACCGTGACCGACGGGCGCAAGGCGCTCGACGCCCTTGACGAGTCGATTGACGCGGCCGTCCTTGATCGGAAACTTCCGGCCCTCCACGGCGACGAAGTCGCAGACGCAGTCAGGGAAGCTGGCGAGTACGTGCCTGTGGCGCTTCTCAGTTCCGAGCAGGTGCGTCCAACTGACGTCTCTCTCTCAGCGGACCTGTTACTCTCGAAGCCGATTGGCCGGACGGTTCTTGAGAATGCCGTCGTGGAACTTCTCCGGTTCGAGTCGCTCTCACCGGTGGCACGCAACGTCCGCGGTCGACGGCACCGACTCGCATTCGTTAGAGAACAGCTTGGGTCGGCGATCGAAGAGACTGGTGTGTTTGCCGCCGCAGTCGAGGAGCTAGAGCGTCTCGAGACCGAGCGCGACATAGCCTTACGCGAGCGCGAGCCCTGGCGCCGGCTGGTCGACGGGAACGTGGACGCAACGGCGGGGAATCTCGATGCCGAAGACTGACTGCCGAGTGACGGTGCGACAATGAGCGTCGTCGGTTGCCTTGCCTATGTTGAGGACAGCGATCACGACGCCCTGATGCTTGAGACCGTGGTTGAACAGCGTGGCCTCGCCGATGAAGTGGTCCGGTTAAAAAGCGTGACCGCCGCCGAGCGGTTCAGCGGACGCTTAGGTGGCTACGAGGTCCTGTTGCCTTCGCTCGTTTTCATCGACGTTGACCTCCCAGATGGCTCGGGGCACTCGATTGTTGAGAGTCTTAGGCAACGATTCGACGAGGCGACGCTTCCGGTCGTCGTGTTCAGCGGGTCGGACGATCTTGGCGACGTCGACCGTGCTTACGACGCGGGGGCTAATTGCTACCTCGTCAAGCCGCTGACGTTCAAAGAGTATAGCCGTCGAGTGACGGGAGCGTGTCGCTTCGTGGCGGCCGTCGTGACCAGCGAGACGAGAATCGGCTCAGAGGATCGCTGACGATTGGCAGGTGAAAACTACTTTTCACCACCGGCCGACAGCCGGGTATGAACAGCGTAGTCGCCGGCCAGTCTGTACTCCTCGTGGAGGACAATTCTTCCGACGCGCAGGTGTACCGGATGATGTTACAGAAGTTGCAAGCCGACCTGCTCGGGGGAGCGGAGGCGACAGCCGTCGACCACGTCAAGTCGGTCGAAACAGCAGTCGACGCCATCACGGCTACCGACCACGAGTACGACGCGGTGTTACTCGATCTGAACCTTATCGATTCACGGGGACTGGAGACGCTGGAACGGGTGCTTGAGGCCGCTCCGTCGGCCGCGGTTGTCGTTCTGACGGGCGTGGGCGACGAGCAGATGGGCAGGCGAGCAGTCGCTGATGGCGCACAGGACTTCCTTATCAAAGACCACGTCACGCCACGGGTTCTCGCGAAGACAGTCAGCTATGCCATCGAGCGCAAGCGGCTGGCCACAACGCTGGACCGACAGCGCCGACAGCTCGCCGCGCTCAGCTGGCTCGTCCAGCACGATATCCGTAACGACGCGGCGGTCATCCTTGGCTGGACGGAGATGATAGACCCCGACAACCAGGCCGAAAAGCGTGCGCTCTCACGAATTACAGAGGCAGCCGAGAGTGTCGTCGCGTCGACGGAAGTCGCCGGCGCAGTGCTTGAAGCGCTCGACAGGGACGAGAGCGCGCTCGTACCGGTGGTATTGAACGGTATCGTGGAGGAGGAGATTGCCCGGTTCAAACGACACTACGATGGCGTCCACATATCGGTTGACGTCCCTGAAGACACGGTGGTTGTCCGGGCCGACCGGTTCCTTAGCGTCGTTCTCAAGAGTCTCCTTGATAACGCGATCGTCCATAACGACGCCGAGAGCCCCGAGGTGGCGGTCGCCGTCCGCAAGCACGAGAGGACGGTGGTGATTGAGGTGGCCGACAACGGTAGCAGGATGCCTGAGCGAGAACGGCGTGCAATTGCCGAGGCGGACGACGCGGATGGCCTCACGGACATCAGGCTTGGACTGTTCCTTGTCGGGACGTTCGTTAAGCAGTACGATGGGACCCTCGCCGTTGAGCCTGTGGCCTCAGGAGGAACACGCGTCCAAGCCACGCTGGAACGAGCGTGAAGCCGACGACAGACGGTGACAAGTGGTCGAGATGCAGCCGTTGAAGAACTCAGTTGTAGAGCCGGGCTCTGGCCGTGGTGCTGTCGCTCTCATAAATACGACCCGTCAACTCAGCCGTCTTCGAACGCTGTAACTGATGTCGACAGGTGGCTCCTCGGCGTGTGTCCACTCTGGATTACAGATGGCAGTGAGCGATCATCGGCCAGAGCATCTGTGTCGGCGGCGGGCTTGCGGCGTCTGTGTAAGTGGTATCGGCTGTACTCGTCACATGCGAGGACTGTCTGCGTATCACGAGGACGGATGGCTGAGATGATGTGTCGACTCACTCCCTTATATGGGCTGTTGGATGACCTTTTTATTCGCGGTCTTGAGTCTGCTGCGGGTCGCGGGTTTGCTCGCGCTCATGATCAAGTTCGCGGTCAAGAGCACTCCGGTCGTTGTCCAACAGCGCGGCGTCACGCTTCTCACGAAACATTTCTTTCTCATGGCGATGCTGCTCCTGCCGGCTGAAGTAGCGATAGGCGCCGACGACGGTAGCTAAGAGGACAACGGCCAGCGTGAGCAAGACGAGTGCGAGTTTGGTCACCATCTGCGTCGTCCTCAGCCAGTCGCGTTCACAGTAGTATTTGTCCTGCCGGTTGAGGACGCGCCGGCGTCGGCGGTCACGTCACGTGTGAGCGTGAGCCCGCCGCTTTCGGTCGGCACGTAAATCGTCTCACCTTCTTTGAGCGCCTCGATGTAGCGCTGCTCAAGGACGACCTGGTTCTCGCGGAGTGCTTCTCCACGGATCTTTATCGCTTCAGCGTCAGCTTCCGCCTGCACGATTTTTTGATCGGCCCGGGCCTCTTCCTGTCTGACTTTCTCCTTCTCGACTTCGACCTGTTGTTTCGCCTGTTCTTTCTGGTCGAGCGTTTGGTCAATCTGGTCTGGCAGGTCGATGTTACGGATCTGCACCGCTTCGAGCGTGATCGGTTCGTCCTCAAACTCTTCACGGAGTGCACCGAGTGCAGCCTCCTCGAGTGCGGTGCGACCCGTCTGAGTGTAGATGGCATCAGTTCCGGTTGTCTGGAGGCTCGACGCCTCATCTCTGAGGACGGTTCGGATAGTCGGACGGATCAGTCGTGCTTCCATCTGCTGTTCGCGATTCCAGTCTTCGACGAACGTGTCCGCTTGTGAGGGGTTGATGCGATAACGGATAGTGACGTCGACGTCGACCGAGGAGCCGTTCACCGTCTTGACCGTGATGGCGTCCGCTCTCGACTTCTCACCTTCGCCTTCGGTCGCGCTCATCGTGTACGTCCGAGGGCGTATCTCCACGCCTTGGACGGTCGTCATAATCGGAACCTTCCAGTGTGCGCCGGGGTCGAGTGTCGTGCCGGTGACTGCACCCCACTCTTTCTCGACGCCCGCGTGTCCTTCAGGGACCTGTCTGTACGCCAGTACGCCAGCCATGAGACTCACGACGAGAAGGAGACCGAGGCCGACGGCGAGTGCCTTCTGTTGGGCGGAGGGCATTGCGTCTCGGGTCAAGAGAGGCAAGTATAAACGACACGTGGTTTACGTAGAGCAACCAGCGCTCCTATGGGCCACCTCATACGTCAAGGTGGGATACGAAAAGCGTAATGACGCGACATCCTCCCCGTCCTAATCCACTGTTTTATTGCAAGGCTAGATTTCCCACGGGTTCAGGTTCACTCTGGATGCTGGGTCATCGATCGATTCCAGCCCTGAAACAGCATACGCTGGCGATGAGTGAGGTCATGATGAATTCACGCAGAGGCATGACGAGGCCCCCTCTGTCAAGAATCCGATAACTCCGCCACCGGACGACGGTCACAGAAACGGGCGACCGACGAATTATGTTCTCCACGACGCTTCCAAGCAGGCGACACGAGGCGCCCTCGCGGCCGTGGCTCCCGACGACGACGTGGTCGACGTCGTCGCGAGCTGTATGGTCGACGACGGTCCGGGCGGGGCGACCGACCTCGTGGACCGTCCGAACTGTCGTGTCCGACTCTCCAGGCATCTCGAAAGTCGTGAACACCCTGTCGGCGCGTTCAGTGGCCAGTTCTGTGAGTTC
>CAYZJQ010000065.1:0-14589 GCA_964478805.1 uncultured Halobacteriales archaeon
ACGCCTCGGCGCCGCCGACGGAAAGGTACTCATCAAGCAGATCCTCGCGTGCTTGGAGCTCCTCGACAGTGCCCTCCCAGGCGTTGGCACCTTTATCGATGATATACGCACGCTCGGAGAGGTCGAGCGCGAAGTCAACGTTTTGTTCAGTGATGAGAACGGTCACGTCCTCGGCAACGACCTCCGAGAGCACGTCATAGAGGTCGTCGACGATGACCGGCGCCAACCCTTCCGTTGGCTCGTCGAGCAGCAACATATCGGGGCTTTGGACCAGTGCCCGCGCGACCGAGAGCATCTGCTGTTCCCCGCCCGAGAGGTTGCGCCCCCTGTTTTGCCGGAGTTCGTCCAGCACAGGAAACACCTCATACATCTCTTCGATGGGACGGGGTTCTCGACTGCACATGTCGTGTGCAACTTGGAGATTCTCCTGGACAGTCAGCGTTGGAAACACCCGTCGCTCCTCGGGGACGAGCTTGACACCGCGGTTCGAGATACCATCTACGGAGGCGCGAGAGATGTCCTCGCCACGGTACTCGATGCGCCCCTCCCGGCGCGGAATGGTGCCTGTGATGGTGCGCAGGGTAGTGGTCTTGCCGGCACCGTTGCGCCCCAGCAGCGCGACCACTTCGTTCTGGTCGATATCGAGGTCAAGATCGAAGAGGACGTGACTGTTGCCATAGAACGAATTCACGTCCTCAAGCGAAAGTACGCTCATGCCATCTCACCCCCATCGGTGCTCGCCGCTTCCTCGTCGGCTGAGTCGTCAACGTTGAGTTGTTCGTCTTCGTCAAGCCCAAGATAAGCCTCGCGGACGCGCTCGTCGGCAATGACCGTCTCGGGCGAGCCGTCGGCGATAAGCGCCCCGTTGTCGAGCACGAGGATCCGGTCGGAGACCCCGAGCACGACCTCCATGTCGTGTTCCGTGACGACAAAGGTCGTGTCGGTCTCCTCATCGAGCCGCTCGACGAGTTCAACCATTCGACGGGTCTCGGTGGCGTTCATTCCGGCCGTCGGCTCGTCGAGCAGGACGACCGATGGGTCGGTCCCGAGTGCCAGCGCGATCTCGACTTTCCGCTTGTCGCCGTGTGAGAGGTTTGCACACTCGGTGTCCGCGATGTCTTCTAGCCCCACGAGTTCGATGACGTCCCAGGCGCCGTTAGTGAGCTCGGCGTCGCGACTCGTGACGGCCGTCAGATCGAGGGTCCGCCCCTCGCGGCTGATCCGGGCGATACGGACATTCTCGAGGACCGTCAGCCCGTCAAACACGTTATTGATCTGGAAACCACGCGCGAGCCCGAGGTTGGCGATCTCGTTGGCCGAGCGGTTCGTCACGTCGACAAGGTCGCCACCGTCACGCTCGCGGAGATGAACCGTCCCTGAGGTGGGTTCAAGTCGGCCAGTGAGGAGGTTATAAAACGTGGTCTTGCCGGCGCCGTTGGGACCGATAATGCTCGTGATCTCGCCGGACTGGATGTCGACGGTCACGTCGTCAACGGCGACCAGCCGGCCGAACTGCCGGCGGAGCGCCTCCGTCTTCAGGACCGTCGTCATGCCTCGGCACCCCCGAACAGCCCCTCGGGCTTGAGCAATAGCACGATAATCATCGCGACGAACGGAATGAGTTGGCCGGCACCGGCGACGATGAGGCTCCCGACGGCGATAGAGACGCCGACGAGGTACGCCCCAACGAACGCACCGGTGAACGAGCCCAGTCCGCCGATAACGGCGATGACGAAGGCGTTAATGATGACTTGGTTACCCAGGCTCGGCGTCACCGACTGGGTGGGAATGGCGAGCGCACCGCCCAATCCAGCCAGCGCCGCACCAACAAAGAAGACCAGCGTGTAGAGTCGTGGGACGTTCACGCCGAGCAGGGCGGCCATGTCACGGTCCGAAGAGGTCGCTCTTACCAGCCGGCCGATATTCGTCGTTCGGAGTATCACGAATAACGCGGCAAGCACGACGATCGACATTGCGATGAGGAAGGCACGGTAGGCGGGCAGCGAGAGGCCGCTCGCAAGCACCACGTCGCCACGGAGGATTGCGGGGGGCTGGACGACGTTCGACCCCGTGCCGAACGTCGTCCGGATAGCGTCGGTCAGCATGAGCACGAACGCGAAGGTCAACAGGAGTTGATCCAGCGGCTCACGGTCGTACACTTGGCGAATGAACACCGCCTCAATGATCGCGCCGACGAGTCCGGCGACAAGCAGCGCGACGACCACCCCGGGCCAGAAGCCGATTCCGAGCCCACCAATGAATGGGACAGAGACGACCCCAAGCGCCCACAGCGCCGCATACGCGCCGACCATATACAGGACCCCGTGCGCGAAGTTCAACACGTCCAGAACTCCGAAAATAAGGCTCAATCCGACGGCGATAAGGAACAGTCGACCCCCGATAGAGAGCCCGGTAATTATCTGGTCAAAGAGCAACCCCTGTGATACCATACCGAACGACACCGGTAGGTCGGGATTAAACCTTACGACGACTCGGTGAGGGCGGAGTGACACGCGCTGCACAGATTATTTATATGGGTTCTTCATACAGTGATGCAGGTATGTCGAACGACCACACGGGACGGGGACAGAACTCGGGGCAAACAATGAGTATCGAGAGGCGGAAGTTCCTGACAGCTGCAGGTGCCGGAGCGACGGCCGCGGTCGCCGGCTGCTCTGGGCTCGGCGGCGGGGGCGGCAGCGATACTATCAAGATCGGTGGGGTGTATCTGCTGTCCGGTATCGCGTCAGCACTCGGCACCGCATCGGCCAACGCTGCGGAGGTTGCCGTTGAACAAATCAACGAGAACGGCGGCATCATGGGCCAAGAGGTCGAGATCGAGGTTCGTGACCACGGGGAAGACCCACAGGCACAGATTCGGTCGGTCGCTCAGGAGTACGGCGCCGACGTAATGCTCGGCCTCACCTCTTCGGGGGTGACGCTGGGCTCCGCGCCGACGATCGAGTCGTTGGGAATGCCGTTCACGCTCACTGATATCGGAACACCGTATATTACAGAGCCGGATACTGAGTCGTACGGCGACTACTACGAGGCCGACGACGGGCGGGCAGCATTCACGCCGAACATGTTCCGGACGAACTCGAATACGTCCCACATGACCTACGCCATTGCCCAATTTATCGCCAACGAGTATGGCGCGATGCGCGTCGCGAACATGGGGCCGAACTACGCGTATGGCCAGCAATGCTGGGACTATTTCCGGGCCTACTCCGAGGGGCTCGGCGTAGATCATGAGTACGTCGCCAGCGAGTTCCCCGAGCTGGGTGCCAGCGACATGACGCCACAGATCAACTCTGTGCTTGATGCGGATCCAGATCTTGTCTTCACGAGTTTCTGGGCCGGTGACGCAACGACCTTCATCTCACAGGCGGCCGATCAAGGGATGTTCGAGCAGGTCGACGACGTGTTCGATACCATCGGCGCGGACCCGACGGTGTATCAAGCGCTTGGCGACACAACGCCGGAGGGCATCCACATGTCCGGCTGGTACTGGCCTACAGCCTACGACAACGAGAACAATCAGGCGTTCCTTGACGCCTACGCCGAACGGTACAGCGACGATGACACCACACCGAACATCCCCGGGTTCACAGGAGGGAGCACGTACGCGGCGATCTACATGTACAAAAAGGCCATTGAGGCCGCCGGCTCCACCAATGAGGACGACATCATCTCCGAGTTGGAAGGGATTACCATCGACAACGACCCACGCGGGCCGACGACCATTAGTCCAGAGACTCACCAAGCGACCGCGCCTTGTGTGATCGGCGAGACGAGCTTTGACGTCGACGTGCCCTATGACGGGGCAGGACTCGCTAACACCCAGACGTACACGCTCTCGCGAGAGGAGTCGCTGGAGCTGCTTGAAGGAAGCGGGCTTGGCCCTGGCATCTAGATGAGTTACGGCGTCCGCGAACGGCTGTTCGCCGCCGAGAACCGGATGACGGTACTCGGGGTTGCACTCGCAGCAGCCGCGCTGCTCGTCGCCCCATTTATTCTCGGGGGCTTCCAGACGGACCTGCTCGCAAGCACGCTCATCTTTGCCGTCTTTGCAACCGCGTTCAACCTGTTGTACGGCTATACCGGCCTGCTCTCTTTCGGCCATGCGATGTTTGTCGCGGCTTCGGGCTACACCGTTGCCAAGGTCGTTCAACAGGTCGCCCCGGCACTTGGAATCGAAGGGATGTTCGGCGGCGCAGCGCTGCTTGTGGTGTGGCTGCTTGCCCTGGTGCTTGGGACGATCGCTGCCGGCGTCCTCGCGGTCTTTATTGGCTACCTCTCCGTCCAGCTGGAGGAGATCTACTTTGCGATGATCACCCTCTCGTTCTCGATGGCCATCTACGTCATCGTCAATCAGGACATCATTGGGAGCGCGCTCGCGGCGTTCGGCATCGGCGGTGGCACCTTCACCAACGGGTCAGATGGACTCACCTTCCGGCTCGGCGAGGTGAACCTCTTCGGCATAGAGTTCCGACTCGTCGACATCGCCGACCCGACGGCGTACTACTTCCTGACACTGATCGTCTTCGCCGTTGGGATGTACGCGCTGTACCGCGTGGTGAACTCCCCCTTTGGGACGACATGTCAAGCGATCCGAGAAAACCCGGAGCGGGCGCGGGCGCTCGGTATCAACACTCGTTTTCACTCGTGGATGACGTTCATCATCTCCGGGGCGTTCTCGGGGCTTGCGGGCGCGGCGCTGGTAATGCTCGAAACCGGCATCCTGCCGGCCGACGCCTTCTGGACTTCCTCGGCGACGCCAGTGGTGATGACCGTCATCGGCGGGCCATATTCGTTCTTCGGGCCGCTGCTCGGCGCGTTCACTTACGAGTACCTCCGGTGGACGATCCGGCAGTTCCCGCTGTTGGAGGAGTTCTGGGAGTTCAGCTTCGGCTTCCTGCTGCTGATCGTCGTGCTGTTCTTCGACAACGGCGTCGCCGGCGGCGTTGAGTGGCTCCGCGAGCGAGCGACCAGCGGAGCGGGCGGCGACGACGGCGAGTAGACCGGCCACCCCACCGACGGTTCTTTGCGCTCTCACACCTACTGGCGGCCGTGTGGCGTGTCCTACTCGTTGCCGCTCTGCTCACGGCCGCAGGCTGTAGCCTGCCGACCGGCGGAGAGCCGACAGCCACAGAGCGCGTGACGGCCGCGCCGGTTCCCGAGGCGACGGCCCGCCCCGGCGTCCTCGCGCCTGGTGTCACTGAATCCGGCGTCACCGATCCAGGTCGGCTCGCAGCCGCTCACGCCCGGACGCTTGAGGCCACCTCCTACACCGTCAACCAGACGCTCACACAGCGGTGGACGAACGAAACGCTCCGCTCGCGGTATACCACCGTCGCGCAGTTCGGCGCAGCGCCGGGGCGGTTTGACGCCCGACTCAAACAGGTCGATTGGGAAGACGGCCGACTCGTCACCCGCCGTGTCCACCGGTACGGCGACGGCCAGCGCGCGTACATCGCCACGACGGAGGACAACGACACCGACTATCGGCTGCTCCGCTACCCCGACGGCGCGCCGCGTGATCCGACGGACGTGTATCTGCGTAACCTCACGAACGTGCTTGCGGTCGAGCGGGTCTTTACACTCGTTCCCACGGACACAACGGGAACGTTCACCGAGAACGGCACGCGGTTCGTCCGCGTTGAGAGCACGGCGCCGACGACCATCCTCCCGCTGCGTAACGTGACCGTCAGCGCAACGGTCGCGGAATCAGGTGTTATCCGGTCCTACCAGGTCCGCTACGACGCGACCCGGGAGGGCGAACTCCGCGCGACGGTCGCGCTCCGCTACACGAAGGTCGGGTCAACGACCGTCACCGACCCGTCGTGGCTTGACCAGGTAAACACGACGACGATGACGGCCACGTAGCCAGAGGACTCGCCTGTTTCTCCGCTCGCGTGTGGAGCTCGCTACACGCGCCGCCCTGCGGCTCGTGGCGTCCCCCGGTCACCGCGCGCCCTGACGGTCGCTACCCACCCGGTGCTCGTCTCAGAACTCACAGGTCGCTGCGTTCGGGTTCGGTCGCTCGAGCGGAGCGCTTCCGTTAATCACGCTTCCGCAACGCCCGGCGTTTGATTTTCCCTGTCGTCGTCTGCGGTAGCTCGTCGACGAACGCGATCTCGCGGGGGTACTCGTGTTTCGCGAGGTTCTTGCGGACGAGGTCGCGAATCGACGTTCTGAGGGCGTCGTCGCCCTCAACGCCGGTGACCGGCTGAACGAACGCCTTGATGATTTCGTTGCGGGTCTCGTCGGGGACGCCAACGACGCCGACCTGTGCGACGTCCGGGTGTTCGAGGATCGTACTCTCTACCTCACCGGGACCGACGCGATAGCCCGCAGTGATAATGACGTCGTCGTCGCGAGCTTTGAACCAGAAGTACCCCTCCTCGTCACGATGGCCGAGGTCGCCGGTGAGATGCCATTCGTGACCATCCGAGGCCTCGACCGTTGCGCTCGCGGTCGTGTCGGGCCGATTCCAGTACTCCGAGAAGACGACCGGGTCGGCCTCGCCGCTCGGAGCCGTCCGGCGGACTGCGAGGTGTCCGACTTCACCCGTCGCGACCGGGTTGCCGGTATCGGGGTCGATCGGCGCCACTTCGTGGCCTGGCACAGGCTTGCCCATGCTTCCGGCCTGTGCGTCGAACCACGCACGGCAGTTCGTCACCAACAGGTTCGCCTCCGTCTGCCCGTACAACTCGTTGATTGGGACGCCGTCGAGGGCGGTCTCGGCCCACTCCAGTATCTCGGGGGTGAGCGGCTCACCGCCCGAGCAGATCGCCTCAAGCGAGAGGCTCCACTCGCTGGGGTTTTCACCCATCAACATCCGGATGGCCGTCGGCGGGAGGAAGGCGTTGGCCACGTCGTACCGCGCCATGATCTCGTATGCTTTGCGCGGATCGAACCCGGCCATCGGGTAGCCGACGACCGGCTGGCCGTAGTGCCAGGCCGGAAAGACCAGGTCACCGAGCGCACCGATCCAAGCCCAGTCGGCCGGCGTCCAACACACCCCCGTCGGGTCAAGCTCGAAATACATCGCGAACGCGGGGCAGTGGCCAAGCCACACGTCGTGGGTGTGGAGGACGCCCTTCGGCGGGCCGGTCGAGCCGCTCGTGTACAGCACCGTCGCCGGGGTGTCAGGCGTCGTCTCGACACGGGTAAATCCGGCAGCCGCGTCGAGCAAGTCGGCGAACGGCTCGACGCTGCTTCCCGCCGTCGTGTCGGCACGCCACGCCACCTCGACGTGCGTTTCGAGTGCGTCACAGTTCATTGCTGCCGCCGCCACCGCGTTCCGGCAGTCAGCATCCGCGACGACGGCGACAGCACCGGAATCGTCAAGCCGGCTCTCGAGCCCGTCAGGCCCGAAGAGGACGGATAGGGGGAGCGAGATGGCCCCAAGCTTCCAGCACGCGAGATGAACGAGCGGGTTGGCCGGCACCTGTGGGAGTACCACGCCGACGCGGTCGCCCTCCTCAACGCCACGGTCTGCGAGTCCAGCTGCAACGCGGTCCGAGCGCGCGTCGAGTTCGGCAAAGGAGTAGGTTCGCTCGCGACCATCGGGGTAGTGCTGGTACAGCGCCGGCGCGTCAGGGTCATCGTGTTTCCGGAGGAAGTCCTCGACTAGATTGTAGTCGGCGGGCACGTCCCAGGAAAACGAGTCACGAGCGGTCTCATAGCTGTCGTCCGCGAGATTGACGTGCCATGCCATACCGTGGCGTGGCCCGCGGCGGCGGTAAAAGCGTTCCGCCGTTAATCCTCGTCCGTCTCGATCTCGCGGATACGGCTCTCGATGTCGTCTCCGTCGCTTCCGCCATCGTCGGCATCGACGTTGGGCTCTGTGTCGGGAGCAGCATCGCTGCTCGTGTTGTTCGTATCGTCCGCAGCTGGCTCGCCCACGTCGACGCCACCGAACGCCGAGGAAAGCGCCTGTTGGAGCGAGCGGACCCGTTCCGCGACCGTCTCGAACTCCTCGACGTCGGCTGCAATGTCACGGCGCCCCTCACGGGCTTGTCGCTCGACACGCTCAAGCTCTGCGGTGAGGTCGTCGCGTAGCGTCGCCACCTCATCGCCAAGTTCCTCGCGCGCCGTCGCCAGTTCGGTTGCCGTCGACTCGAGCTCGTCGCGGATTGCATTGCGATCAGCGGCGGCCTCGTCGAAGCCGGCCTCAAGCCGGGAGATCTCCTCATCAACGACGCTCTCGAGTTCGGCCTCCGTCTCGTCGAGGTCCGCCCGGAGGTCGCCCGTCGAAGCGCGCACCTCTCCGATCTCTTCGCGAAGGTCGGCGACAACCGCGGCTGGTCGGCCTTCTTCATCGAGCAGTTCCTCAAGCACCTCGGTGTACGCCACGAGATCGTCCACCTTGCGCTGGACGTGGTCGAGCCGCGCCGACTCGCTGCCGGACAGTTCCGCTCCGAGTTCGCGCGCCAGCGTCTCACGCGTCGCTTCGTCGACCTCGCCAGCCTCGAGCTCGGCAGCCAGTGCTGCTGCCACTGACTCGTTCGTGTCGGGCGCCGCGTCGGTCACTGCACCGTGCTCCTCGCCGTCGTCTACGGTCGTCATGTTGCTCATTGTGTCGCGGTCGTCGTCTGTGTTCGCTTCCGCACCCGTGTCACGGTCGGCCGTGTGGTCCGTCTCGTCGGTCGTCTCGGCCGTTGAACCCCCTTTCTCAGGCTCGTCGTCCACAACGGCGACGATGGCGGGTTCGACCGATGCTGTTTGGGCCTCCGCGGGCCCGACGGCTTCGTCAGGCTCATCAACTTCATTAGGCTCGTCGGGTTCATCGACCTCATCGACGAGCTCAATCGCCTCGGATGCGTCCCCATCAGTGGCTGCTTCGGTGGCGGCCTCTGCCGCCTCGATGTCGAGCGTCTCGCTCGCGTCGTCGGGGGCCTCAACCTCCGCGTCGCTCCCCTCAAGACTCTCCGCGTCGGCTCCTGGGGTGGTAGCCGGCGCGTCGGTGTCTGGCTCCTTGTCGTCATGCCCACCCCCGAACAGACCGCTCACGTAACCACGGAGGCCGTTCGGCGAGGAGGCATCGGGGCGGGTCGCCGGGGCGGCGTCAACGCGCAACCCCGTCGCGTCGAGCCCGTCGGAATCGACGCCGCTGGTGTCGAGGTAGGCGCCGTAGACGGTCGTCAGTGGCGTCTCCGGAGCGACCGATCCTTCGATTGTAACGAGTTCGTCCGTCGCCTCGCCCTCGTCAGGGGCGTGGTCGGGGTGGAAGCCGACCTCATTGGGGCCAACCGTGGCCGGCAGTTCGTCGGTGATACGGACCGTCGTCGGGGCCTCCGCGCGAGCGGTCAACTCTACGATGACGCCCTCCTCTTTGACCGTGATCGACCGTTCGACGGTCACCGGACCGTCGCTGGCTGTACCAGGGGGTTCGGCGCTCATAACCGTTGATTTCAATCGACCGCATAAGAGTGTGTGTCCTGTTACCAGCCGTGAAAACCGGTCAGTCGAGCGACTCGGGGTTGACTTCTGCCGCCGTCCGGTCAAGCTCCGCCTCGTCGGCGTCTGGCTCGTCGACGACTTCCAGTCCGCGGTTGTTCACCGCATGTGGATCGAGCCCGACCTCTTGCAGGAAGTCCTTGTAGATTCGCTCACAGGTCTCAGCAGCCTTCCCGCGTTCAGAGGCGTGGTCGCACAGCTCCGCAAGCACCACGTCCTCAGGGGTTTCGTCCTGATAGATGAGCCAGTGGTTGACCAGATCGGAGAGCCGGCGAATTGGTGAGGTGAAATGACCGTAAATCTCGAAATTGAGCGCGTGGTGGCCGCCGAACGGGTCGGACATGTATTTCGCGCGTGGCATCACCTTCATGACGGCCCACTGGATTTTATCAAGCTGGCGGCCGGGTGCCTCCTCAAGCGTCGCGTTGACGGCCTTGCGGGGGTCGTCCCATGCGCTTCCCGGAATAGAGACGCCGTCGAGGTCTTGGATCTCTTGGAGCGCCTCGTCCCACTTCTCGGGAGTCGGCTGAGGGTGGACGCGGAACATCGCCTCCAGCCCTCGCGACCACTGGAGTTCGTGTGTGACGGCTTTGTTCGCTTTGAGCATACACTCCTCGATGATGGTGTGAGCGCGGTCACGCCGCGGGTTCAACACGAGGGAACCGTCCTCTTTGCGCTGCTCGTGGAGCTGGTCGGCCAATTCGTGGACGAGCGTCAGCTCGTCATGTAACGGCGCGTCCGGGTCGTCCAGCCGGTCTTCAGCCTGCTTGTAGGTAAGCCGCTCATCAGAGTGGACAACGGACTTGTAGATGTCGATGGACTCGTTCGACAGGGTTTCACCGTCGATCTTCATCTCGACGGTATGCGCCAGCCGGTCCTCGTTAGGCACGAGCGAACAGACCGTCTCCGCGAGCACAGGCGGGAGCATGTGCATCGTGTAGCCCGGGAGATAGACGGTATTGCCCCGCTTGAGTGCCTCCTCCCACATCGCCGTCCCGGGCTGGACGTAGTGGGTCACATCGGCGATGTGGACCCACAGCCGGTAGCCGTCATCTTCCCGCCGAATCGAGATCGCGTCATCGAAGTCCTGTGCGTCCGCAGGATCGATGGTACAGGTGGTGAGGTCGCGACAGTCCGTTCGGTAATCCTCCCCGATCTCGGATTCGATTTCGGCGACGATATCGGTCGTCCGTGCCTCGGCCTCGCGAATCACCTCGCTTGGGAAGGCGTCGCGGAGCTCGAACTCCTCGAACAGCTCTTCACGTTTGTTCTCGAGGTGGCGGGCGAGTTCCTCGTCGATGCGGACCGGCCCTTGCGCCTCGGCTGACCCCGGCTGCGGCTCCTGGTCGCCCTCGTCTTCGTTCATGCCACCTGCTTCGACGCGACGGGAGTTAGGCGTGTCGTCCACGCGTCCGGCCGACAGGACCGCGTAACGACCGAGCGCTGAGTGGGCGCACGTCACGGGCCGCAGGACTCACCCGCTGCTAAACACAGAGAATCGACCCCGAGTAGGAACGCCGCGCAAGCCGAAAGGTGACGACCAGCAAACGAGAGCGAGCGGGATCGTGTTACGACGCAGTCGAGCCGGAAGCGGGACCAACGCGACCCGTGAGGACGTATGCGGCAGCCAAGCCCGGAACGAGCGCAGCGAGGGCGTAGACGGACTGTGTGATGGGGTCGGGAGGCGCGATTAGCGTCCCGATGAGATATGCGAGCAGCGTGCCGAACCCGAGCGTCCCCGCAACGCGCTCACGGCCCGCCGGCGACGATGATCGGCCCCCGAATCGCCCCAGGGCCAGCCACAATAAGTAGCCGAGCAAGAAGAACGGGACGACAGCGGTTGCACCGGCCAGCAGCAGCGGGCTCCGACTGTCGCGGGCATGGGCGTCCTCATACACCCAGACTGCGACGCCGACGAGGGCAACCACCGGGAGGAGGGTGGCAAGCACCGCGAGTGTTCCGGCGACGGCGGTGGAGGGCGACAGCATAAGCCTGGCACTGCCGCCGGGAACAAGAGAGTGGCTATCGCGCCGAGGCCGAGTCGGTCGCGGGCCCGACCCGGCCTGTGAGGACGTACGCGACAGCCAGTCCCAGAGCGAGCGCGACGGCGACGTACAGCACCTGTGTGACCGGGTTGGGAGGTGCAAGCGTCGAGCCGAGGCTGAATGCGAGCAGCGCGCCAAACCCATAGGTGCCGGCCACACGCTCGCGCGTGCTCGGGGGCGAGACCCGGGGGCCAAGCCGACCCATCCCGACGAGGACGAGATAGATGGGGAGGACAAACGGGACGGATCCGGTGAGAACGCCCCACAATGTGGGACGGGCGCTGTCGCGGTCGCGTGCGTCGTCATATACCCAGACTGCGACCGCAAGGAAGCCGGTGGGAACCAGCAGCAGCGTGAGGACAGCGAGATCGCTTGCAGTCGTGCTCTGTGCAGGAACTACCGGGGACACCGGCGTTATCGTTCGTTTTCCGAGCGGGGACCGCGCTCGGTCGCCAGTTCGGTGTACCGCTCGAGGAACTCTTCGCGGGCGACTTCACCGGCACCGCTCTCGGCGAGCAACGCCTCCAAGTTGCCGCGTGGCTGGTTGTCGATGTCGCGGTGGCACGGCTTACAGAGGTACTCAAACTCCTTGTCTCGGCGGTCGTAGCGGTTACCTTCCTTGTCGTACTCGCGAGCGTCCGAACGGGCGACCGTCTCGCCACAGGCGATGCAGGTCACCTGCGACGAGCGGTCCCGATTCCCCCACATACCTGTCTCCTTGAGGCGGGTCCACTTATGGGTTCCTCCCCGGGGCGGACGCGCGTCCGACGTCCTGACGAACAGTACACTTACCCCGGGAGGCACGCATCTCCGGACATGCCGACTCAGCTCCCGGCCGAGGAGTACCGGACGCGGCTCACGACCGTCCGGACGAAACTCGCCGACACGAGCGCAGACGCCGCCGCGTTCTTCTCAGCGACCAGCATCGACTACCTGACCGGCTTCGACCACATCCAGACGGAGCGGCCGGTCCTACTCGTCGTCACTCCCACAGAGACGGCCATCACCGTCCCCCGGCTCGAGGTGGAACGTGTCGAGCCGAACCCACGCATCGACCACGTCGTCTCGTACTTCGACTATCCGGGGGGTGCTCCCGTCGAGACGGCGGCCGGAATGTGTTCGGAACTCGGCGTCGAGACCGTCGCCGCCGACGCCGAGGGGGCGCCCGGCGTGATGGGGTATGAGGGCCCGCCGCTGACGGACTTTCTGGCCGTCGAGACGCAGTCGTGGGTGCCGCGGATGCGGTGGGCCAAATCCGACGCCGAGGTCGCCCTCATCCGTGAGTCTGCCGAGTGGGCGAACCTCGGCCACCATTATCTCGCCGACTACACCGAGGTCGGCGCCCACCCCGCCACCGTCTCACAAGAGGCCTCAACGGACGCCTCGCGGGCGATGCTCGATACGCTCGGCGACCGCTACGACGTGCGGGTTCGTGGCGGCGGCCCCGTTCACGCCGGCTATATCTCCGGGGAAGAGACCGCGCTGCCGCACGGCCACACCCCCAACGAGCGGCTCGCACCCGGAGATGTACTGATCACTGGCGCGTCGGCCAACGTCGGGGGCTACTTCTCGGAGCTTGAACGGACGATGTTCGTTGCGGAGTACACCGACGAGGACGAACACTACTTCGAGCTAATGTGTGAACTTCAGGAGACGGCGATCGAGGCGATGGGGCCCGGCGTTGAACTCGCGTATGTGGACGAGCAGGTCCATGCCCGAGCGGCAGAACACGGCGTCAGCGACCTGCTGCGCCACCACGTCGGCCACAACATCGGCCTCGACGGCCACGAGCCGCCGTATATCGACCGTGGCTGGGGCGACCGCTTCGACGACGCGACGATGGAGCCGGGTCACGTGTACACCATCGAACCCGGCCTCTACACCGAGACGGCGGGGTATCGCCACTCCGATACGATCGCGGTCACCGACGACGGCGTCGAGTGGCTCACTTACTTCCCGCGCGATCTCGAGTCGAACGTCGTCGAATAGAGACTGACGAACGCCTGCTCCAGACGAGACTGAGAACGGATGCTCGAGTGGGTGCTGCCGGGCTGGTCGAACCCAGCCGTCGTGGTCGCGTTCCTCGTCGTGAGAGCCGTGGTCAACGCACTGTTGACTCTACTAGTCGTCGGAACGGTCAGCCGACGAACCTTGTGGGCGGCAGCGATGGCCGGCTGGACCATCGGCTCGCCGCTGTTGCAACTGGTGCTGCTCCGCCCGGGTGGTCTCGGGCTCAGGGCGTCGTACGTGGCCCTCTCCGGTCAGTTCGCTTTACTCGTGCTCGCGGGGTGGACCTTGGTTGACCGAGCAGAGGGGCAATCGCGTGCTCGCCGGGCCGCGTGGGGAGCACTGCTCTTGGGGGAAGCGGCCTGCTTCTGCTCACGATCTCGCTGTATGGGGAGGCGTTCGTTGCGCCGTGACCCGAGCGTTGCCAGTGCGGGTGCTCGTCGAGCGGAGCGTTCTTTTCACTGCGGACTGCAGCGACAGACGTGCCCGTTACCTTCGATCTGTTCGGCACGCTCGTCGAACAGCCGGCAGTCGCGGACCCCGCTGACGCCGTGGCGCGCGAACTCGAGGCACGAGGCTGTACAGTCCCGGCCGACTGGCCGGCGGCCTACACCGAGGCCCACGTCGACGCTCCCGAGGGTGCGGAGGTGCCGCTCCACGTCCACGTCGCCCACGCGCTCGCCGACCGCGGCGTCGCCGCCGCGGACAGTGTCGTCCGCCGGGCGGTCGTCGCCGCCTTCGATCCCGACGTGACCGCATGCGAGGGCGCACTCGAGGCCGTCCAGCGGGCGCGCGAGTACGGCTCTGTCGGGCTGTTGTCAAACTGTGCCGTCCCCGAACTCGCCCGCCGGAGTCTCCTCAGAGCGAACCTGCGCTGGCAGCCAGCGACGGCCCGCGAGCCGCTGTTCGATGTCGTGGTGACAAGCAGTTCATGTGGCTGGCGCAAGCCCCACCGGGGGGCGTTCGAGGCTGTCGCCGGCCACCTCGACTGTGCGCCCGCCGAGCTGGTCCACGTCGGCGACAGTGACGCCGACGCGGGAGTCGAGGCTCTGGGTGGCCGATTCATCGA
>CAYZJQ010000066.1:0-14548 GCA_964478805.1 uncultured Halobacteriales archaeon
GCGAAGTACGAGGAGTTCCGTGACGGAGATTGAAGTATGAGGCAGCAGCAATGTGGCGTGTGACGAGCGAGGATGCGTGTCTCGATGCGCTTCGAAGTGCCGCCGAGCAGCTCGGCGAGTCACCGACAAAAGCGCAGTACGAGGACCTCGGGCTGACGCCCGCATCGGCGACTATCATCCGGACTGTGGGCGGATGGAACGAGGCGAAGGAGCGAGCGGGACTGACGACGAACACCGCTCGCGGTTCGCGGGTCGGGCCGAAGCCCGAAAACGTGAATGCGACCGACGAGGAGTGGGCGGCGATGTCGGTCGACCAGCGGTGGCACTATCGGAACCGTGACTGGAACACCCAACGGACGCTCAACCGTCGTCGTCGGCTGCGCGAGTGGCTCCGGACGCACAAGTCCTCGCTTGGCTGTTCGACGTGCGAGGTCGACGACCCGGCGTGTCTCGACTTCCACCACGTCCGGGGCGAGAAGGAGCGCGCCGTCACCGAGATGGTCACGTACGGCTACGCGGCGGCGGACATCCACGCGGAATTGCAGAAGTGTCGGGTACTGTGTGCAAACTGTCACCGAACAGCGCACCTCGACGAACTGACCGTACCGGAACCGCTCGACTTTGAGATGCCGCTCTCGGATGTAGAAGGCGTCCTTGGCATCGGCGAGGCGGTCAGTCCGGAGGCATCGCTCACCAAGCGCGAGCGGTTACAGGCGTGGACCGCCGCGTACCGTCACCACCACGACTGTCGACGGTGTGGCGAGGCGGAGCCGCGCCGGCTCCAGTTTCACCATCCTGACCCCGACGAGAAGATCGACGGAGTCGGCCGGATGATCGCCGACAGCGCGCCCGAAACCGACGTGATCACAGAGGTTGAACGGTGTGTGCTGCTGTGTGCTAACTGTCACCGGATAGAACACGACACCGGCCGCCCTCCAAGCCGAAGCGACAGGATTTAGTCGGGCGGTCGCCTACGAACAATCGCAGCTCCGTGGTGTAGTGGCCAATCATGTAGCCTTCTGGGGGCTACGACGAAGGTTCGAATCCTTCCGGAGCTATCGACGCCTCCTGCACGTACTCCAGTCTGTCAGAGACGACTCGCTCGGCGAGCCCGCAGCTGTCCAAGCAGTGTCGCTCGGCTCACTCACCCGGGGCCACAGAACCCTGCGAATCATCACGGGACCGTACCAACGGTGTCGGAACGTCGATAGACACCCAGTCGAGCATCACGATTAATTACGTGTGGCCGGTTTTTTCCGATATAACCAAAGATTATCGCATATCCTTAAGTCTGACCGGCCCGAACACCGGGCGTCGATATGGACCATACAATACTATCCACGGGTAGTGCTGCATTCGGGCCGGCACTGCAGGCAACCCAAGAGTCAGCGTTCGACGCCATCGCGAACAACACCCTGCTGAGCGCCTCACTGTGGGTGAACGTCGCCCTCGCGGGGCTGTCCATCATCGCGTTCGTCCTGATGGGGCGGCGGATCGGCCGGCCACGGGCGCGCCTCATCTGGGTCGCGGCACTACTGGTACCACTGGTATCGCTGTCGAGCTATCTCGGACTGGTGTCCGGGCTGACGGTCGGATTCACGACCATGCCCGCGGGACATCCGCTCAGTGGCCAGGAGGTGTTATCACCGTGGGGTCGGTACCTGACGTGGGCGCTCTCAACGCCGATGATTCTCCTCGCGCTGGGGCTACTTGCGAACACCGATCGGACGACGCTGTTCACCGTGATCGTGATGGACATCGCGATGTGCGTCACGGGACTGGCCGCAGCGCTCATCACCTCGTCGGTGTTGCTCCGGTGGGCGTTCTTCGGCGTTAGCTGTGCGTTCTTCCTCGTCGTGCTGTACGTGCTGTTGACCGAGTGGCCGGCGGAGGCACGGGCCGCGGGAACCGGTGAGATCTTCGGCACGCTGCGCACCTTGACGGTCGTACTCTGGCTCGGCTACCCGATTCTGTGGGCGCTGGGCGTCGAGGGACTGGCGATCATCGACGTAACGGCGACCTCATGGGGCTACTCGCTGCTCGACGTCGTCGCGAAGTACGTCTTCGCGTTCCTCCTGCTGCGGTGGGTGGCGGCCAACGAGTCGACACTTGCCGACCGCGGCTCCATCCTCGGCGGCACAGAGCAGGCCGCCGACTGATCGCGCGGGAGAGTCGAATCGGAAGCTTGTCTATCTCTTTGGCACGCAACCGAGAGAACAGTTCGCTTTTTGCGCGCTTCTCTAACGTTCGAACCATAGTAGGGTTTTATTTTGGATGAATACATACTATGGGTATGAGCAAGACAGCAGACGCGACGGTTGGGGCGGGGCGTGAACCACGTATGGTCGCTGAGCGCGCGTGGCGGCTGCTCGACGACGTCGAACTCCGCGGGCAATGGTTCCTCGATGAGGAACACGGCGGGCTGCTGGAGTGTCGCCGTGTCGCCCGCGAGACCGTGCTGTTCCGCGCTCGGACCGGCCGCGAAGTCGTCATCCCCCGGAGGCTCGCTGAGGAGTCGCTCCGGCTCGTCCGCGGTCGCGACGACCCGCGCCCGCCGACGCGCGAGCAGCTTCCCGAGCGGGTCTGCTGAGACGCCACGCTTTTCGCGGCACCCGCCGGAGGGCGGGTATGGGCCTCGACTTCGTCCAGCTGGGCGAGACGGGATTACAGACAAGCGAGATACAGTTCGGCACCTGGCGGTTCGGCCGGGAGACAGAGAAGGGGAACCTCGAGATCGGCGAGGGCACGGC
This sequence comes from uncultured Halobacteriales archaeon, assembly GCA_964478805.1. Classification (GTDB taxonomy): domain Archaea; phylum Halobacteriota; class Halobacteria; order Halobacteriales; family Haloarculaceae; genus Halosegnis. The sequence goes on from CAYZJQ010000066.1 coordinate 2,751, forward strand.
TCACGACCTGCTCGACGCGTACGCCGATCACGGTGGCCGTTTCATCGACACCGCCGATGTGTACGGCGGCGGGACCTGCGAGGAGTGGATTGGTGACTGGCTGTCCGGGCGCGACCGCGAGGAGTACACTATCGCTTCGAAGGTTTACTGGCAGATCCGCGAGGGAGACCCGAACTCGCGGGGAACAAACCGGAAGAACGTCCGCCACCGCATTGACACGTTGCTCGACCGGCTCGGGACCGACTACGTCGACGTATTATATATCCACCGGTGGGACGACGAGACGCCGACCCGTGAGATGATGAAAACCTTGAACGGCCTCGTTGAGGACGGAAAAGTCCACTATCTCGGGACCTCGACGCTCGTGCCCAACGGGTGGAAGGTGGCGAAGGCAAACGAGATCGCCCGGCGCGAGGGGTGGGAGCCGTTCACCGTTGCGCAGCCACGGTACAACCTCGTCGACCGCGAAATCGAGGGCGGATACCTCGAGATGGCGGGTCACTACGGTATCGGTGTCTGTCCATGGAGTCCACTCGGCCAGGGGTTCCTGACAGGGAAGTACACGCGTGCGGAGGGCTTGGTCGGCGAGTCGCGCGCCGCCGAGTCGTCGCGGTTTCGCGACGCCTATCTCACCGACGAGAACTTCGATGTGCTCGACGAGCTCCGGGCAGTGGCCGAGGAGGTCGGGGCGAGCGTCGCGCAGACGGCCGTCGCGTATCATATGGCCCACGATGGGATCGCTGCACCGATCATCGGCGCCCGAACCGTCGAGCAACTGGAAGAGAACCTCGGAGCGGCTGAGGTGGAACTGTCCGACGAGCGGTTCGAGCGGCTCGAGACGGCGAAAGGCGGCCCGTACAGCGATCTCTAACGAGCCGGCTCAGAGCGCGTGGACGAGGCGCTCGCCGGTGTCAAGTCCGTTACGGAGCGCGGCGTGAAGCCGGGCTTCACCCGCCACCCAGTCGCCGACGACGTAGAGCCCGTCGTCGGCAGCGCTCGCGACGGGACCGTTCGCGACGCCGGTCTCGGGGAGCGCGTACCGCCACCCCTGGTGGTCGGTCCACGTGGGGTCGCGCAGGCGGTCGTCGCCGATCACGTCGGCCGTGTGGTCGGCCAGTTCGGCAACGTTGGCGGCGGGGTCGTCGTCGTAGTTGGCGACGGTCCACTCGTGATTCGCCTGTGCGATGAGGACGCTCTCGCCGTCGGGGACATGCCCGGCCTTACATTCCTCGCGGGAGACCCAGCCGAGCGGGTGTGCTTTGTCAACGTTGACTAGCGCGTAGTAGGGCCGGTCGAGTCGGAACTCGTAGCCGAGGACGGCGGTGTAGATGCTCCGGTAGTCGACGGCCTCACAGGCGTTGACGAGCGCCGAGCGGGCCGGTGCGTCCCACTCGGCGTCGGCCAGCAGGGCGGCCGTCTGGGGTGCAGGGGGGTTACACACCACGGCGTCGAACGGGCCCCACCGCTCGTCGGCGGCGTGGAGATACCAGTCGGCACCGTCGCGTTCAAGCGTCTCGACGCGCGTACGCCGCTCGATGGTCGCATCCGTCGCCGCGAAGAGCCGTTTTGCGATCTGGGTGAGGCCGCGCCGGTAGCTCCATTTGTGGTCGTCGGCATCGCGCCCTTCCGACACCGTGCCAGCTTCGTCGAAGGTGTAGATCGGCTCGGCGGCGTCCACGAGTCCCTCGTTGTCGAGCGTCTCGGTTAGGAGGTCGACGACGCGCTCGTCGTCGTCTTTCACGTAGTTCGCGCCGTAATCGTACACGTACTCATAGTCACCGCGGCGCCGCGTCGCCGCGCGGCCACAGACTCCGCCGGATTTCTCGAGGACAGTCACCGTCGCGTCGGTCGCCGAGTCCAACACGTACGTCGCGGCTGCGGCGCCGGCTCCCGCACCGACGACTCCGATATCGGGCATACCTGGTGTAAGGCCAGCGTACGCAAAACCCCGACGGGCGCGGCAGTCGAACCAACATGAACATTTATTATAGATACCGCAGTAACGGAGAGTGAGGTACCGCCGCGATCATCATGGACCGCACAACACGCGAGGACAGCCACCGCATCGACGACCGACTGATCCCGCTGCAGCCCCGGCACGGGCCACAGCCAAAGCGCCGGACCGCGGCTGTAGCGCGCACGGACGACTGACAGCACTCCTCACTACTAGTTCAATAGCTCACGCGTCCACCTACGGGTATGAACATTACCCTGTTCGAGCTACACTTAGACGACGCGACGATCGCCCCCGCCCTTGGCGGCTCCGAGACGCTCGAGACACCCGGGATGGACGCACAGGACTCGGCTAACGAGTCGGGCCGCTCGTGGGGCCGGCTCCTCGGGTTGTTCGTGCTGGTCGGCATCGGCGCGGCCGCGGTGGCGCGGGGACGACAGACTGACGAGTCCGGGCTTGAGGTCGAGATCGGCGAGGAGACCGAGGCCGTCGCGGCCGAGTAACGGCGCTTTCCTTTTCTGATGCGTCAGTCGTCCGTCTCGGAGCGGGCGGCGGGGCGGTACGGTCCCTCCCGGACGGCGGCGGCGAGCCGATCAATATCCTCGTGTGCGAGCCCGCGGTCGGCGGCGGCATACAGTGCCTTCACCTCGCGGCGACCGATCTTCACAGCGTCGCGTGCGGTCACCGCCTCTCGGGCGCGCCCGTCGAGTTCACGAACCGTCGCGAGCGCGAGGAGATACGGGAGAGCCGCCGCCCCCAGAAGCCCCGCGTCGTCTTTGGGAACGGTGTTGAGGTAGCGGCGCGCGCCGGGGGCGTAGCCGGCCGCACGCTCGGTGACGCGCCGCACGACGGCTGCGACAGCGTCGACGGCACCAGGGTCTGCGACCGCGTCGTGGTCGACACCCTCCTCATGGAGCCATTCGCCGGGGAGATAGACGTTGTTCTCGGTCGCGTAGTCGTCGCGGACATCCTTCGCGATGTTGACCAACTGGAGCAACAGCGCGAACTGGCGGGCGTCCTCGGGGTCGGCCGAGGTGCCGGTCCCGTACACGTCGAGCAGGTTTGAAAAGAGCTTGCCGACGGTCCCGGCGACGTACCAGCAGTACTCTTCCAACTCGGCGACGGTCCGCAAGCGGAGACCGCCGTCGTCGGCGTACTTGCGGAGGAACTCCGCCATTCCCGTCGCCATCTCGCGAACCACCTCGCGCATGGCCGCCCGGACCGCGGGGTCGAACGACTCAAAGATGCCGGCGACCCGGGCCGTCTCGTCGACGACCTGCCAGTCCGCGCCGCCGTCGGCGGGACGATGGGGGGCGACCGCTCGGCTGAACTCGTCGACGGTCGTCGGGTCGGCGGGGTTCAGGGCGGCGTCATACGTTTCTAAGAGGTCGGCGCGCGTCCGCGGTGGGATAGAGGGGTCGTCTTCGACCGTGTCGGCGATACGACACAGCAGGTAGCCGGTACACACCCACGACGCAACCGGTTCTTCAAGCAGGTCGATGCTCAGCGCGAACGTCCGTGAGACGTCCTCAACAGCCTCGAACGCCCACATCCGGTCCACGTCGGTCACGTTTGGCGCGCCGGTGGAGACGGCTGGCGACTCGTCCCCCGGCAGATCACTCATCGTCTCCTTGTTTGTGCCCATCTACTAAAGGCCCGTGGGCGTTTCGTGACCGGGAACCGAACGGTTAGGGGGCGGGCCGAAGGCGAGCGGAAGGTTCCTGTCCGCACAACCCGTTGGTCAGATGTGAGCCGGTACGCCGCTACGGTCTTCGACCTCGACGGGACGCTGTGTCGCCACGAACAGGACATCCAGGCGGTGTTCGACGGCGCGTTCGCCGACGCCGGCCTCGAGCAGTTCGCCGAGCCAGGCGACCTGTGGCCTCATCTTGGGGACGTGACCGACTACGACGACGAACACGCGCACCTCGCTGACGGATTCGCGGCACTGGCCGAGGCTCGTGGCCGCACAATCGACACTGACGCGCTGGCCGCGGCCTTTGTCGACCGGCTTGATTGGTCAGCGGTCGCGTTCCTTGAGGGGGCGAGGGGCGCGCTTGCGGCTGCTCGGGCGAACGGCCCCGTCGGGCTGTTGACCAATGGGCCCGAGCGCCGGCAGTCGAGGAAGCTCGCCGCGCTCGAACTCGGTGACGCCTTCGACGTCGTCGTGTTTGCCGGCGACATGGCGCGACGCAAGCCGCACCGTGCCCCATTCGACCGAGCGCTGGAAGTACTCGAAACACCGGCAGAGCGGACCCTCTATGTCGGGAACTCCCTTGAGCACGACGTGGCCGGAGCGCGGGCCGCGGGCTGGCCAGTCGCGTGGCTGCGGGCAAACGACGCGGACGTGCCGGCCGAGTACGACCCCGACCACGTGCTCCGGTCGGTGGGTGATCTGGCGGCGGTGTTCGAGTGAGTGCCGCGGGCGTCCGACCTTTGTGTCGCCCCCTCGCACGGCGGGCATGAACACGGTCGAGGGCGTTCTCACTCGGGAGTTCCCCGACCGGACGGTCGCGGAGGTGGTTCCGAGCGGACGTGGCAACCAGAAGCGAACCCGGTTCGTGACGTTTGTCGACGGTAGTCGGGTCGTCGTTCAGCTGTCGGCCGATGCCGACCAGCTCGCGGTCGAGACCCGACTGGCCCGACTCCTTGGTGAGCGGACCGACGTACCGACGCCGACCGTCCTTGCGGCCGGCCGGATCGACAGTGACGGCTATCTCGTCACCGAACGTGCCCCTGGGCGAGATCTCCACGAGCAGTTCACAGCACTCGAGACGGCAGAACGCAAGGCGGTCGCGCACGCCTTCGGTCGCTGGCTCGCAGCCTGTCACGACGCACTCACCTTCGACGAGTACGGGCCGGTCGGGATCGGCAACGACGGTCTCGTCGCCGCCGCGCCCGACTGGCGTTCGTGGTTCGGTGACTACCTCGCGGCGGGACTCAACGCACTGCCGCCGGCGCTCGCGGATCTCCGCGCCGAGATCGAGACCACCATCGACACCATACCCGTCCCGCGAGCACCCCCCGCGCGTCTGTTCCCCTGGGACCTCCGGCCCGGCAACGCACTGTACCAGTTCCCCAGCGAACGCACGTCGGACGTCGACCCCAGCGGCGTGACTGCCGTGCTCGACTGGGGCGAACCGTTGGCGGCGAGCCCGGCGCTGTCGGCTGCAAAAACCGAACACCTGGTCTGTGACTGGTACGTCGATAACCGAAAGCCACTCAGACGGGCGTTTCAAAACGGCTACCGCGAGCGACGGGTGTGGCCGAGGCCCTCGCGCGCCGACCGGCTCGCCGCGGTGGTCCGGTCCGCGGTCGATTCCCGGGGCGTCGTTACGCGCCCAGGGTACCCTGAGCGCGGCGGCGACGACGCCGTGACGTTCCATCGCGAGCGCTTGGAGACGCTACTGTAGGGGAGCCACAGCCGCGGGCTTTAGGTGTTCGGCGGCGAGGGGAGAGGTATGTCCGGCTCCGAACTCGCGGCGCGGGTGCGCGAGATACTCGACACCGACTCACAGGAGTTCACAGCGCGCGTCGAACAGGAGGTTGCGGACCTGAAAACGGAGCTCGCGGACGGGACCTTCGACAACCCGCAGGGCGTAGTCGGGCTCGAGTACGAGTTTTACGCCGTCGACGCGGAGACGAAGGCGCTCGCACGCGTCCCGCGGCGACTTCTCGAGTACGTCGGCTTCGAGAAGGAACTCGGGCTCCACAACGCCGAGATGCAGACCTCGCCACAGCCGCTCTCCGGGCATGGCCTGCGTGCACAGGAGGCCGAGGTAAAGGCGCAACTCGCGGCCGCCGAGGAGGTAGCCGTCGCCGAGGGATTGCGACTCGTCTCCGACGGCCTGTGGACGCAGCCCCCCATCGGCGAGACGGCTACCTCATACCTCGCGAATAGCGTCGAAGAGGATGGCGTTCGCCTAGCGACGAACATGAGCGACGCGGTGCGCTATCACGCCATGGCGAACACCGACTTCGGGGCCGGGATGTCGCTCGACGCCTTCGGCGTCGAACTCGACGCCAATACCGTGATGCCGGAGAGCCTCATCACCTCTATCCAGCCCCATTACCAGGTACCGCAGGCCGACGACCTGCCAACGTATTTCCGGTACGCGCTGCGGGTGGCTGGGCCGCTGCTTGCGCTCGGCGTCAACTCCCCGTTTTTTCCTCCGGACCTCTATATCAAGGAGCCGGCAGTCGTAATCGCTGAATCGCCAGACGAAAATCGGATCGACGTGTTTGAATCGGTACTTAACCCCGTCGACGCGCCGAAGGTAAAGTTCCCCCGCGATCTCGGCACCGTCGATGACGCCGTCAACCGGGTCGCCACCGACGAGACCGTGGTGCCTGAACTCCAACAGCCGGCCGGGCGGTTCGATGACCGCTTTGCTCACTACCGGCACAAGCACGGCTCGTACTGGCGGTGGGTTCGGCCGGTTATCGAGGGCGCCTCACGCAAGAGCGCGAACGCCCGCATCGAGTTCCGCCCCATCGCCGGCCAGCCGACGGTTCGTGATTCCTTTGCGTTCCTCGCAGCGTTCGCTGGGTTGATGGAGTCACTTCCGCGGCTCGAACACCCGGTATACGGGCAGGACTGGAAGACGGCGAAGTCGAACTTCTACGCCGCCGCCGACGCTGGACTGGACGCTGAGCTCCACTGGGTGACCGCCGACGGCCAGGAGACGACGGACACCGCGGAGCTGTACGCAGAGCTGTTTGAGTACGCCCGTGACGGCCTCGAGCGCAACGGCGTCGTCCCCAAGGAGGCGAACCGCTATCTCCGACCGCTCCGCGAGCGCGTGGATCGCGGCATCACGCCCGCCAGCTGGAAGCGCGAGCAGGTCCGCGAGCGGTTCGACGCCGGCGAGCCCTTCGCCGAGGCCGTCTGGGGGATGCAAGCCGAGTACATTGACGCACAGGCCGACACTCTCATTGAGGGGTCGTTTACCGACTGGCTGTAACTTGCCACCGGTCGAACGGCCGGGCAGAGACGCGAGCAACGACTGGCTGCGCCACCGCGCAGGCCCCTCACGGTCGTAATGGATTGACCTTCTCCTCCGCGTGAACGCTGAGGACTCCGCCCATCGGATTCGGGCGGCCGCCACCCGTCGGATCCACCCCGCTACCCGGAGGGGTCCGGCGACACACCGGAGGAACGCTCGGTTGTTTCCCTCGGAGGGCTGTGGCCCGGTCACTGCAGCCCCCATCAGACCCCGTGCCATCACCGTGAGAACGACCACCGGTTCGCCACCCCTTGTGGTTCGGGGACGGCATCTCACCGAATCCGTCGCATCCGTGCCAACGAGGGCCACGGGCATGACTCCACCGACGAACGAGTCACGTGTCGCTTACACCCCGCCCGAAGATGGAGGGATACACTCAGAATCTATATTACGAAGCGGCCGGCCCCGTGCTGGTGTTTGTATCGTCGCCGTGGACCGCCTACTCGTACGTCAGGCTCATGCCGCCGTCGTGAGTCATATCGCCGCCGTTGAGGTGTTTTGCGTGCGTGGAGAACCCCTGGACGAAGAGGTTACCGACCTCGTGCGGCTCCATCATCTCCTTGACGCGGGTGTGCCCGAGCATCACCTGCTGGACCGTCTCATCGACAGTGAGTCCGCGCGAGTCCGCGGAGTCGGGAAGCTGCTTTGCGACGAGCTCCGTCTTCACGTAGCCGGTCGACACGGAGAAGCCGCGAACGTCGCCGCCGCCCTCTGCGGCGATGGACTGAGTGAGTCCACGCAGGCCGAACTTTACCATGTTGTACGCGACTTTCTCTTTCGTGACGATGTGGCCGTGGACGGAGCACATGTTACCGATCACCCCGCCTCCCTCCTTGAGGTGTGGCCACGCCGCCTTCGTCAGGAGCAGCGGTGCACGCTGCATCACGTCGTGCATCAGGTCGTACTGCTCGACCGGGAAGTCGGCGATAGGCGCGATGGTCTGCAGACCGGCGATGTTCGCGAGGTATCGCAGGTCACCGAGATCGGCAGCCGTTGCGACCGCTGCCTCGATGTCGCTCTCGTCGGTGAGGTCGCCGGGCACCGGCTCAACGCGTCCAGGCAACTTGAGCGCCTCGACGCGGGCGGCAACCGTCTCAAGTCCTTCGGCGTCTACGTCCATCCCCGCGACGGTGAGCCCGTTAGCGGCGAGACAGATCGCCGTTGCGCGGCCGATACCGCTAGCTGCGCCCGTGACGAGTGCGATGGTTCTCGGCTGGTAGTTAGGATCGTCGATCTCTAGGATATCCTCGCGGGTGACCTCGCTCGGACCGTACTTCTCGAGAGCTTCCTCAACGCTCATATCCGCCATGTCACCGGGTCCGGCTCCCGGGGGTGTATAGACCCGGGCTAACGTGTGAACCCTTCCCTTTGTTGCCGGAACCCGGACCCGTTCACGCCAGCCGGCCGTTTTAGAACTGTGCAGTTCGAACTCACCGGCGGCGAGCGAGTCCTCGCGGAGACCGGCCTCTTCGTCGCCGCCCTCGTTCACTTGTTGGTCCCCGGCGCCCTGCTCGCAGTGGCCCGCGTTACCTACCGGGGCGTGTTGCGTGTCGAGTTCGACCCGAAGCCGGGGGCGCGGCGGCGCGTTCGGCTGGTCGGACTCGTGCTGCTGACGGCAGTACCACTCATGCACCGGCTCACGACCTGACGGCCGCAACTGTGGATACCAACCCCTTTGCCTGCCCGTGTCATGGGGTCGACAATGGCAGGCTCAGAGGAGAGCGTCTTCGACCGTTACCGAGCCGACGTTGACCGGCCGATGCGCCGGCTCTTCGGCGCGTACGGCCAGCCGCGGTACGGGTGGTTCGGCGTTGGTGTGCTCGCGAACCTGCTCGCACAGTTCGCGTCGCTCATTCCGCCGGTCGTGCTTGGCGCAGCGATCAACGAACTAACAGGTAGTGGTTTCTCCTTGCCACTCGTTCCAGCCAGTTGGCTCCCGACCGGCGACGTGGCCGCGTTCGAGTTCTCCGTCGTCGTCATCGGTGCGGCGTTCCTCGCGACGGGAGGGTTCACCTATCTTTACGGCGTCGCGGCTAACGAATTCGCCCACGGTGTGATGCACGCAGTCCGGGTAGACTGCTTCGAGAAGATGAGCCGACTCGACATGAGCTTCTTCGATGACAAGCAGACCGGCGAGGTTATGTCTATCCTCTCGTCGGATACGGAGAACCTCGAGCTGTTCCTCGACAACGCGCTTGTGAGCTCGGTTCGCTTGGGTGCGATGCTCGTCGGGATCGGCGCCGTTCTGTTCCTCGAGAACGCCTATTTGGCGGCCGTCACGCTGGTCGTCGCGCCTGTAATGGCCGGGTTCACCTACTGGTTTATGAAGCGTGCCGAACCGCTGTACGCAGCACGTCGCTCGGCGGTCGGGAAACTCAATACCCGGCTTGAGAACGCCATCGCCGGCATCGAGCTGACGAAGACGACCGCGAGCGAGGCCCACGAGGTTGACCGCGTCCGAGGCTCCTCGAAGCGGCTCTTCGACGACACCATGGCGATGCTGCGGCTCTCGTACTTTTATCGCCCAGGAATGGAGATGCTTGCGGGAGTCTCGTTCACTCTCACCTTTTTTATCGGCGGCTACTGGCTGTTCGTCGGCCCGCCGCCCGGCGCTGACAGCACGCTTCAGGCTGGGACGTTTGTGACTTTTCTGTTCCTCTCCCAGCGGTTCGCTACCCCACTCGCCGAGGTGTCGAACATCGTCGACCAGTACGAGAACGCAAAGGCCTCTTCGGAGCGCGTCTTCGGGCTGATGGACATCCCCGTCACCGTCGACGATGCCCCGGAGGCGACCGCGCTTGAGGCCGTCGACGGACGGGTGGAGTACGACGACGTCTCGTTCGCTTACGACGACAGCGAGATCGTCGTAGAGGACGTCTCCTTTACAGCCGCACCGGGCGAGACTGTCGCCTTGGTCGGCCCGACTGGTGCCGGGAAGTCCACGCTGTTAAAGCTCCTTCTTCGGTTGTACGACGTCTCCGACGGGGAAATCCGCGTAGATGGGACAGACGTGCGCGAGGTGACTGTCGTGTCGCTGCGAGAATACGTCGGCTACGTCGGCCAAGAGACGTTCTTGTTCGATGGCACTATTGCCGACAACATCCGCTACGGTGACTTCGACGCCTCCGACGCAGCGGTCCAAGAGGCCGCCCGCGCCGCCGAGGCCCACGAGTTCATCACCTCGCTCCCGGACGGATACGACACCCGCGTTGGGGAGCGCGGCGTCAAGCTCTCCGGCGGGCAACGCCAGCGCGTTGCCATCGCCCGCGTTGTCCTCCAGGACCCCGAGATTCTCGTGCTCGACGAGGCGACCTCCGCCGTCGACACCGAGACCGAGTACCTCATCCAGCGGTCGCTGGACTCGCTGTCCGCCGACCGAACGACCTTCGCCATCGCCCATCGGCTCTCGACGGTGAAGGGGGCCGACGAGATTCTCGTCGTTGAGGACGGTCGGGTGACAGAACGGGGCAGTCACGCCGACCTCCTAGAGCGGGACGGCCTCTACGCCGACCTCTGGCGGGTTCAGGCTGGCGACCTCGACTCCTTGCCCGAGGAATTCCAGGAGCGGGTTGCCATCCGGCCGGGCGGCGATGGACAACCGAGGAACGAATAGCGTGAACCGTAGGCAGGTGGTTGGTGAGAGGAAGGACCGTTAGGCGTTACCGGCGCGAACGAACGGTGGCCGCTGCGCTAACCGCGAGCACCACCACGCATCGTTTTTATTAGCGGCGTCCCTACTCTGAGTGTGATTCGCCTCTCCGACGAGGCGCGCCAACTCATCGCCTTCTTCGAGGAGGAGTCGGGCGCGACCATCCGGGACTGCGTTGTCGACGACGACCGGGTGGTGTTTGTCGTTGCGCCCGGCGAGATGGCCGACGCCATCGGCCCGCAAGGCCGCACTGTCTCTCGGATCGAGGAACGCGTCGGCACGCGGGTCGAACTCGTCGAAGACGCCGACGACCCGGGAACGTTCGTGGCAAACGCCCTGCGCCCAGCGGCGGTGTACGACGTCCGCGTGATCGAATCCGAAGAGGACGACAACACGATCGCGTACGCTGAGGTGAACGCCGCTGACTTCGGTGCAGCAATCGGCTCGGGCGGCGCCAACATCCGGATGGCAGAGCGTCTCGCGGACCGACACGTCGGGGTCGACGCCGTGGAGCTCGTCCCTGAGCCCGAGTCCGTGCGCGAGACCGTCGCGGTCCAGGCCGACGTGGAGCCGGCCGACGCACTCTTTGACCCCGTCGACGAGCGGCTGGTTGTGCTCGTGCCGACGGGCACACGCGAGCAGGTGCGTGCCGAAGAGCGGGCGTTACGCGCCGAGCTAGGATGGCCACTGGTTGTCGTCGAGTACGCAGACGATGCGGCCGATCTGGTCGAGAATGCACTCACCCCAGCGACTGTTGAGGGTGTCACTGTCAGCGCTACGGGCGTCGCTTACGTCGAGGTGGCCGACGATGAGCGGGGCCTCGCCATCGGATCGGGAGGAACGCGCATTCGGCTGGCGCGACTGCTCGCGGCGGAGTATTTCGGCCTCGACGACGTCGAACTGGCCTGAGACGGCGTGCGTGCCGAAAGAAGACGTTTAAGTAGCTCGGTCGGGAAATACGCAGCACTATGGCGAACGGCAAGTACGCCGCGCGGAAGCTCAAGAAGGACCGCCAGAAACACCGGTGGTCCGACTCTGACTACGCGCGCCGTGCCGGCGGTCTGGGGACCGATCCACTCGAGGGAGCCCCGCAGGGCCGCGGCATCGTGCTGGAGAAAGTCGGTATCGAAGCGAAACAGCCCAACTCGGCCATCCGGAAGTGCGTCCGGGTCCAGCTCATCAAGAACGG
>CAYZJQ010000067.1:0-4883 GCA_964478805.1 uncultured Halobacteriales archaeon
GCTGCACGCCGAGTTCCCCGAACGGTTCACCGCGGATGTCCGCGAGTTCCTCCAGTCTTGACATCCGACCCCGCGCTGAAGCGCGCGGATTCTTACGGCAGTGCAAGGAGACAGCCCCGCCTTTCAGGGCGGGGAGGATGGCAAGGCACCGCGCTGCTTGGTGGGATGAGGACGGGCTGTAGCCGCCCCGAACGACACCTCATAGCTGTGCCACTCAGCCGGAACTCCTATGTCGGCGAGGGATACGGCGATACGTTCCTGACTGCCCCCGTGTTCCGGCACAGACGGGGTGGCGTCTGCGTGGAATCAGAGAATCCAGATCTTGTCCGATGAGTCGGGCGGGGCGCCTCGGCTATAGGGATTCGAGGTGAAACTGCTTGGAACACCCATTCAGACCGGCGAGCGTGGTTGGCGTAGACACTGTCGGATTCATCCCCACGCTACAGCGCGAGGCGTTCTCCTCGAACTTGCGTAAGCGCTGTGACTACAGCTTCAGGATCGTCCATCTCTGCCGTGGCACAGGTAAGCGCCGGGCGCCAGCCACGCCGCTCGATGCGGATTTCTGCGGGCCCGTGTGTCACTCCCGTGATCGTTTCACGATCGAGCAGGTACCAAACCTGCGGGTTGCCGTAGACGAGTGTATCACCGGTGAGTCGGTACTGCCGTTCGTTCGCTCCCTGCGCGGCTACTGCGACCGGCAGCCCGAGGACGCCGACGAGTGAGAGGTCACGCAGCCACGCGGCGCCCGCAAGCAGCGGCAGCGCAAGCGCCGCGCTCGCGGCGTACCACAGGCGCCGCCGCGTCGGTGCCGGTCGTGTCTGCCACTCGATGACTGTCTCGCTTCCCGCGAGTCGGGCCCGTGCCTCGGCGTTACGCGCAGCAAACCGTACCAGTCCTCCCACGCCCGCGAGGACGACGCCCGTCAGCGCCGCCAGCAGTGGCGGGCCGGCCCCGTCGACGGCGAGCGCTACCGGGAGAGCGCCCACGACCGCCACCGCGCCCACCGCACCCGGAAGCCACGCCCAGCCGCTGGCGTACAGCCGCCGCGGTCGGAGCGGCCGGGGGACGCCGCTCAGTCCAACCACAGCTCCGGCTACTGCGAGCGTTGCAAGGCCGCCCAACAGGACGACGACCGCGCCCGTCCGCAGCGTCGTCTCACGGGCCGCGAGGGCAACGGCGCCGGCGCCGACGACGGGCACGGTCAGGTACACCGCGACGAGCACGCGATAGGCGTCGCCCGGCGGATCGGGCTCGGTGGAGGGCATATGGGCACTGGGGCATGCCCGAATAAAAACCGTCCTGACTACCGGCTGATGACGACCACCTCGCGCAGCTCCAGGGCGGTCTCGAACTCCTCGCGCCGCCCCTCGCTCTTGCCGGCATGGAGCAGTTGCTCGCGGTGGGCGCGCGCGACCGCCTCGTGTTCGCGACGGTTCCACCCCTGATCATCGCCAACCTCGGCCCAGTGGCCCGCCTCGACGAAGTAGGCGTCGTAGCCGTCGGCCGCGAGCGCCCGCTCGTAGCGACGGTCGTACCACTCGTGGTCGAGCACCGATGCCGCGGCCGCCAGCAGTTCCGAAAGGCGCTGTGGCGGGACACTCGCTCGGGCGGCCGCGAGCATGAACGGCGTCCCCTCGACTGGATGGGCCATTAGCTCACCCGCCGGCACGCATCGCCTTCCGCGAGAAGTCTGCGACCAGCTCGTCGAGTCGGTCGGCCGGTCCCTCGAACACGACGGTCACCTCGGTCAGCTCCATCGAGCCGGCGACGTGGACCGTCTCCGCCGAGAGGTCGGCCGCCCAGTCGGCCCCCTCGATCCGGTCGTCGGTCTCGCCCGCCCCGCCCAGGTTGCGGAGGTAGTGGGCGGCGAGTCGCTGGCTGATGCCGCGAAACGCCTTCTCGCGGCGCTCCCAGTCGGTGCCGTCGGTCCCCCGGCTCATCCGCCTGCCACTGGTGGGAAGACGCTCAGGGTGTCGTCGTCGCCGACGGCCGTCGCCGGCCCGTCGAGGTGGAGCACCTCGCGGCCGTTCAACAGGACGCTCAACTGCGGGCGGATCTCGCCGTCATCGTCGAGCAGCTCCCCCTCGAGGTCGGGCCACTCGGCCTCGATAGCGCGCAGGACGCCGCCAACCGTGTCCGCGTCGTAGTCACGCTCGACGGTCTTGCTCCCGACCGCCGCACGGTAGGTGGCGAAGAAGCGCAGCTGTATCATACCCCACACTCGGACGGCGGCGGAGTAAGCCTGTCGGGCCGCAACCCCTTCATGACTGCCCGCGCCGGTAGCTTTTCGCCGCCCGCCTCCGCGGGTCGGCCATGCCGACCGTCAGCGTGCTCGACCGCGGCACCATGCGTATCGACCTGAACTACCCGCTCGAGGGGGCCGTCACCGCCACCGAGTCCGAGCCCAATCCCGACGCGGTGCGGGCCGACGGCCCCGTGTTCAATCTCGTGATAGAGACGGCCGACCGGACGCTGCTGTGGGACACCGGCTCGCACCCTGAGGCGGCCGACGGCCACTGGCCGGCCACGACCTACGACGCCTTCACCCACCACGATGCGGCCGCGCACCCGCTGCCGGCGGCGCTGGCCGATGCCGGATTCGCCCTTGAGGATATCGACGCTGTCGTCCAGTCACACCTCCACCTCGACCACGCCGGCGGCCTCCACAACTTCGCCGGCACGGACGTGCCCGTGTTCGTCCACGAGCGGGAACTCAAGCGGGCGTACTTCGAAACGGCCACCGGCCGTGAGGGGGCGTACATCCGCGGCGACTTCGACCACGACCTCGCGTGGGAGCCGCTGTACGGCGACGGCGGCCTCCTGTTCGGGGACGTCGAGTGGCTCCACCTCCCCGGCCACACGCCGGGGCTGGTCGGCTTGCTCGTCGCAGCGGGAGCGGCGGACGGCCGCGACCTCCTCGTCGTCGGCGACCTCGCGTATGCCGCACGGAACTACGAAGACGGCCATCCGATGGGCCGGGACCTGCTCGACTCCCGGCCGGACTGGCGGGCGAGCCTGCGGCGGGCCAAGGAGGTGGCGCGACGCCGCGACGCCCTCGTCGTGTACGGCCACGACCCCGACCAGGTCGCCCAGCTTCCTACCCTGCTGTAGCGGTCCGGACGGCGGCGCGCCGTCAGTCCCCGCCGCGGCCCATCCGGATGCCGTCGTCGACGATACGGTGGTTGCGCTCGCGGTCGAGCCGGTCGCCGAGGTTCCCGTGTTCGTACAGCTGGTCGATCAGGGCGACACAGAAGTTGCGCCACGCGATGGCATGGATGGGCGACTGTCCCCACGCGCGCAGTTCGGGGACGAACTCGTCGTACCGTTCGGCGCGGCGTTCGAGGTGTTCGACGACGTCGAGGATCTGACTCGCCGCTTCGGCGTCATCCTCGGCGGCGATGATCCGGTTTACCCGGTCCTGGTACCCCTCGACGGCGCGCTCCATGTCTTTCGGCGTCACGCTCTCCTCGGGCAGCGCCTCGAGGATACTCCGCGGGATACCGAGGTCGACCTCGTCCATACGACCGGTGGGGTCGCGGCCGACGAAAGGGTTCCGGCTACCCCGCCTGCGTGCGGAGCCATCGCACCGCCGCGCCCGCGCAGACGCCGACCGGAAGCGCGAGCGCGCCGGCCAGCGAGCCGACCACTACCCCCCGACCACCACGACCGGGTCGTCGGGCAGCGACACGGACGCCGGCTGGACCACGAGCGTCGCCGCCACGACCCCGACCGCGTGGCCGACGAGCGCGGCTCCCCCGACCGCACAGACGGTGACGCCGAGCCGGTCGACGAGCCAGCGCCCGTCGAGCAGTACATAGCCGGCGGCGACCGCCCCGCCCGTGGCGACCAGCGCCTCGAGCAGGTTCACTCCCCCCGGGACTCGCTGTGGCGCACCTCGACGGCGACGCCGCGCGTGGAGGCGGCCATCTCTGGGCCGGCCATCGCCGCCCGTCCGACGGCGAACGCCTTCGGGCCCTCGACGACTACCTCGTCGCCGACCCGGATGTCGTCGCTCGCGTCCACGACTCCCGGTGCGAGGACGCTGCCCTGCGGGACGAACGCGTCGATCGCGACGCGTTTGGTCGGTGCCTCGCTGTCGACCCAGTGGTGTGCGCCCGCGAGGGTAAACGAGAGCGTGCCGTACTGGGCGACGAGCGTGGCGAGCTGCTCACCCGCGTGGTTGACCCGAAGCTTCGGATACCGCGCGCTAGTCGTGATGTCGGCGAACAGCTCGTCGCCGGCACTGTCACCGAGCAGGTAGTCTGCGATCGCCCGCACCGTGGCGTGTTCCCGGTCGCGTTTCGTGTACTGTTCGTAGCCCGACACGGCGTCGTCAAGATTCGCGAGCGAGGCGTCAGTGGTCGGGTGCGCCTCGACGGTGTACTCGAAGGAGACGCCCAGCGATGCCTCGACGCGCTCGCAGATGGGCCGGTAGTCGTCGGGGACGTGCGCGACCAGCTCGGTGTAGGCGTCGCGGGTGCGCTCGAGGTAGCGTTCGAGGACGGCGGCGACGAACTCGTACTCGCCCTCGGTCCAGTTCCCGGTGACGACGGAATCGTAGTGCTGTGCGGGGTAGGTGAGCTCCAGTTCGTTCGGGACGACGCCGATGGGCGAGGTCATCGAGACGAGGTGCCCCCGATACGAGTTCGCCCGCGAGAACTGCGCATGGCTCTGCGACTCGCTGTACGGCTTCCGCGCCGAACACGGGACGAGCACGAGCGGGCGGTCCGTGAGGCGGGGCCGATACCGCGCAGTGACGCGGTCGGCGAACCGCTGGATCTCGGGCCGGCGGAGGGTGTCCTCGCTCGCGGCGAGCAGTTCGGCCCGACGGAGCACCGGCGTCCGTTCTTCGACGTAGGCGTACTGGTCGTCCAGTCGACGGA
>CAYZJQ010000067.1:4983-14414 GCA_964478805.1 uncultured Halobacteriales archaeon
CGGAGCACCGGCGTCCGTTCTTCGACGTAGGCGTACTGGTCGTCCAGTCGACGGAACAGCGCCGTCGTCCACGCCTCGTGGCGCGCCTGCCCCTCAACGTAGTCGCGCAGCCGGCCGTTGCGGACTCGCTGGCGCACCCGCGCGAGTTCAGCCGCGAGCGCGTTGACGTTGTGTGCGGCGCAGTCGCGCCGGGTGAACTCGCCCCGCGCCCCGCGACACGCCTCGCACGCGCAGGGGAGCTCCTCAAGATCCTCGAGGAAGTGCTCGCCGTCGGTGTGGAGGTAGAACCCCTCCGTGCCGCGGACGTACGCGTAGTCGGTGTCGAAGAGGTCCACGCCGGCGTACGCGAGCGTGGCGACGTTCGCAGGCGTCGCGATGCCTGCGACGTACAGGGCGGCGTCGGGCGGGGTCTCCCGTTTCGTCTCCAGCAGTGCGTCGACGAACCCTTCGGCCCACCCCCGGAGGCCGGGCCCCCCGGAGAGGACGTAGGCGTCGGTGTCATAGTCGGCGGCGGTCTCCGGCGAGACCACGGCCGCGCTCGGGAACGCGACCTCGTCGGCCTCGACCTGGAACGCCTCTTTCACCTCGTCGGCGGTGCCGCTGGGGAACGCGCGGTGCGGGAGGACGGTGAGCTCGTCGCTGGCGCCCTCCGGTGTCGCCCGCTCCTCGCGCCACAGGCTCCCCGCGTCGTGGAGCACGTCGTCCACGAGCGCGGGGGTGTGCAGCGGCTCGGCGAGGCGGAGCTCGCCCAACCGCGCGGGGCCGTCGCGGGCGTGGACCTCGAAGTGGTCGGTCATTGTCTCATATCGGAGGTCGGTTCTTAAACCGGCTTCCTTCTGCGGCGTCGTCCGGGCGGCTCAGTCGCCGCCATCCTCTGCGCTCAGGTCGAGCCGGTCCACCGTGTCGGGAACGCGCGCCAGCGCGCTCACCGGCCAGTCGAAGTGGCCGAGCGTGAACGCCGTCTCGGGATTTGCGTCGACCAGCCGCGCGACGCCGTCGGCGGCGGCCTCGTACGCCTCGCGTGACAGCCGGTCGGGCACCTGTGCTGTGAGCGGGTAGGTCTTCGAAAGGCCGCGCGGGAACGGCCCGAACGGCGGCTTCACGCGCCAGGTCGCGTCGAACGCACGGTTGTTTTCCCCTTCCGAGAGCAGCACCGTCTCGCCCTCGACGGCGAGGCGGTCGAGTCGCTCGTGGTGGCGCAACACCTCGGGGCGACGCGCGCTCTCGGCAGAGGTATGAAAGAAGGCGTCTTTGCGGGCGGGGTCGGTCGGCTCGAGCCCGTCGGTGTCGTCAAGCAGCGCGCGGTAGCCGTCGACCATCGCCGGGTGCGAGCGCGCCCGCTCGTCAACGAGTTCGAGCAGGTCGCCGCGGCGAATCGCCTGCTTCACGCGGCGCAGCTCCGCGTAGGTCACGTGGAGGTTGTGTCGCGCGAGTAGCCGCTCGCGGGGCTCGTCGTCGCACGAGCGGAGCTCGGCGGGCGTGTGATCGGTACAGACGGGGCACGCACAGGGGAGGTAGTCGAGATCCGCGAGGTGTTCGGTGCCGCGGACCGTGAGATAGCGATCGTCGCGGGCGTACAGCGCGTAGGCCGCCGAGTCGAACAAATCACAGCCGGCCGCGACCGCGAGCGCGAACATCATCGGGTGACCGGCGCCGAACAGGTGGACGGGGGCGTCGGCGCCGAGCCCGCGCTTCGCCGCCCTGACGACCTCCACCATGTCGTCGTAACGGTAGTCGTTGAGCAGCGGCACCACGGCGCCGACGGGGAACACGTCGAGCCCAGTCGCGTAGGCGTCGCGGGCCGCCCGCTCGCGGAGGTCCCGGTACGCCGACCCCTGCACCGGCGCGTTCACGAGCATCTCGCCAGTGTCGACGCCCGTGGCAGTCTCGAGGGCCGCCTGCGTCTCCGCGAGCTCCGACTCGGCCTGCTCGCGCGAGGCGTCGGGCGGTGTCGGGATATCGACTGGCGTTGCGATGTCGCTGCCGATGTCGTGCTGGAAGGCGAGGATCTCGGGGGTGTCGACATCGATGTCGCCGTACTCCGCCAACTGGAACGAGCCCGAGTCCGTCATGATCGCCCCGGAGAAGTCGAGCAGGTCGTGGAGCCCCTCGGCGAGCGCGCGCTCGCGGTACTCGTCGGAGCCGTAGAAGATGTAGCCGTTCGTGATGAGGATCTCCGCGCCGAACGCCCGCTCCAACTCGCCCGGCTCTATCGTGCGGAGGTGGGGATTGATGACGGGACACAGCGCCGGCGTCTCGACGGTGACGCCCGCCCGCGGCACGGTCAACTCGCCGATCCGCCCGGCGGCGTCCCAGTCCCGCGCCTCGAAGTGGTCGCGCATGCCACGAGTGCGGGGGAGCGGCCGGTAAGGGTGTCGCTTCCGCCGGTCAACCGCGTCAGCGGTCGTCGGTCCCGTCGTCGGCCGACCCAGACTCCACGTCGATGTGGTGAGGGCCGTCGTCCTCGCGGGTTGACCCGCCGAGGAACCGGTCGCGGAGGTCCTCTGCGAACGACTCTACCTGGTTGGTGAGCGTGTTCACCTCCTCGCGGAACTCGTCGACGGTGCGCTCGACGTAGTGGACGCGCTCTTTCGGGATGCGCCGCACCACGTCACCCTCCTCGCTCGCCTCCATGCGGACGATCCAGTGGTCCTGGAAGTATGCGAGGTGCTCGTTCTGGACGGTCTTCTCCACGACGCCGCCGTCGGGGTCGTCGTACACGATGGTCGCGTCGCCGAGGTCTTCCTCGACCATATCTGTCGGTCGTGGCTCGACGGGATTAGGCTCTGTGGCAGTCCTGCCAACAAGAGACAATCACGCGACGGGAGGCATCGCCGAACGGCACGGAAAGGGTGCGAGTGAGACTCCCGAATATCAGGCCGCGACAGCTGCTCGTGACGTGTTCTGTGTCGCGGTCGCGTTCTCAAGTCCCTTCTGAATCAACAGCCCACGGCCGACACGCACCAACACGCCGTAACTCGTGTCCCCGTCGAACTGCTTCGATACGCGCTCGTCACCGACGACAGCAGTGACCCTGAGCCATCTGCCGACCATCGAGTCGAACTGCACAGTGCGGATGGTCGGCTCCATCATGCCGCCTGCTGCCTCGACTTGGAACGTTCCTGAATAGATCTGTCCGCTCTCGTTCTCGATACGAATTTCAACCTCCCTCGCCTCGCCGACGTTGCTGTATAGGTTGATCAGCTCGATTCTATCCTGTTGATTGTCGAACGACGGAACACTACAGCCGGCGAGCAGGCTCACAAGGACCAGTAAGAGACGACACGGGCGCCGTCGATTCGATTCGTACTCATTGGCTATCCACCCTTGCTGTGAGTCACGTGAAGTACTCCGCGAGCCGGTCGGCGGCCTCCGTCGCCCGCGGCGTGACGAGCGCGAAGCGGAGCCACTCGTCGCGCGACGCGCCGAACGCCTCGCCGGGCATCCCCGCGACGCCGGCCTCGTCGATGAGCCGTTTCGCGTTCGCGAGCGTGCCGGGGAAGCCGTCGAACCGCGCGAGCACGTAGAACGCGCCGCGCGGCTCGATGTAGTCGGCGCCGGCCGCCTCCAGCGCACCGGTAAAGGCGTCGATGCGCTCGCGGAGCAGGTCGCGGGTCGACTCGTAGTACGAGTCGGGGGTCTCGCGGAGCGCACGCAGGGCGGCGTGCTGGGCCGGCGCGGAGATGGCGACGTTGGTGAGCATGTGGCGCGTCCGGACGGGGTCGATGAGGTGCTCGGGAAGGAGGACGTAGCCGACGCGCAGCCCCGTCGTCCCCATCGACTTCGAGAAGGAGTTCGTGACGGCGACGTGTTCGGAGCCGGTCTCGCGTGCGGCGTAGAAGTCGCCCGAGAAGTCGAAGGCGGCGTACACCTCGTCGCTGACGAACAGCGCGTCGTTGGCCTCCGCGACCGCGACGAGTTCGCGCTTAACCGACTCGCCGTACACGGCGCCCGTGGGGTTGTTCGGCGAGCAGGCGACGATCAGCGCCGTCTCCTCGCTGGCTGCCGCGCGCACGTCTGCAGGGTCGAGCGTCCCGTCAGCGGCGACGGGGACGTACGTCGCGTCGCCGCCGATGAGATCCGTGCGCCCAGCGTAATAGGGGTAGACGGGGTCCGTCAGGAGCACCTCAGTTCCGGAGTGAGCGTCCAGCCCGCAGGCCATCGCGAGGTGGTTCGCCTCGCCCGCACCGTTCGTGACGAGCACGCGCTCGGTGGCGACACCTTCCCGGTCCGCGATGGCCGCACGCAGCTCTGTGAGCCCCTCGCTCGGAGGGTATTGGTAGTCGGCGACGGGCGCGTCGGCGAACTGCCGGAGCCCCTCGCGCAGCGGCTCGGGTGGCGCCCAGTCGGGGTTACCGCTTACCATGTCGACCACATCGCGGTCCGCGGCGTCGGCGTACTGCATCACGTGAAAGAAAAGCGGGCGGTCGTACTCCGTGTCCATACCCGATCGTGGAGCGGCTCCGTGTTCGACCTTCCGCTCTCTGCGCGGGCGACAGGGGCGTGGGTTCAAGCCGGTCGCTCCCGGACACGTGGTATGCATGAGTTCGCGTCGGAGCCAGCGGTCGAGGAGCGCGTGGGCGAGGCCCTCCGGGCGACGGACGCTACCGTCGCGGTCGCCGAGTCGTGTACCGGCGGGCTCGTCGGCTCGCTGCTGACGGACGTGCCGGGCTCCTCGGCTTACTTCGACCGGACGCTCGGGACGTACAGCTATGACGCCAAACTGGAGCTCGTTGGTGTGGCCCGCGAGACGCTCGACGACCACGGGGCGGTCTCCGACCCCGTAGCTCAACAGATGGCCCGCGGCGCGCGCGACACCGCGGGGACGACCTGGGGGCTCTCGACAACCGGTATCGCCGGACCAGACGGCGGCACGGCGGCGAAGCCGGTCGGGACCGTCTTCATCGGCGTTGCCTACCGTGGCGAATGGGGGACCGGCGACTCCCGAACGCGCGTCGAACGCTACGAGTTCGATGGCTCACGGACCGCGATCAAAGAGCAGATCGCCCGGCGGGCGCTCACGGACTTGCTCGCTGCCGTTGAGTCACAGCGGGGGTGAGTCGTCGCCCGCCGCTCGCGCCGCGTGCGTGTCGGGCCTTTTGTAAGTCGCGCTTTCCTCCTCCAGATATGAACAAAGAGGGCCACGTGATCAACGGCCTCTTCCTCGCGGTCGGACTGGGGTTTATTCTCGAGCCGATGGGGGATGCGGCGACGTTCCGGGCCGTTGGAGAGACGCTTGTCCCGGTAACGCTCGGCGCGCTGTTCCCCGACGTGGACACGGCCTTCGGCAAGCACCGCAAGACGCTGCACAACCTCCCGACGCTCGCCGTCTTCATCGCGTACCCGATTTACTTCGGTAACCTCCACTTCGTGTGGATCGGCGTCGCCACCCACTATGTGCTTGACGTGGTTGGGTCAAAGCGTGGGATCGCGCTGTTTTATCCGTTTTCGCCGACGGAGTACGGGTTTCCAACCGGCGTGACGACGAGTTCGAAGTACGCCAACCTCGTTACGATCATCGTCACGCTCGTCGAACTCGCCGTCATCGCCGTCGCGGTGTTGGTCGTGCCGGACCTGCTCGCGTCGGCAGTATCGGCACTCCCCTTCGACCCGAACGTGGGAACGGCGACGCCGACTGGGACCGGTGGGTGAGGGGGAGAGCGTTCGGCGGGTCAGTAAACGGCCACGTCGTCGAACCGCCCACCGTACGCGACGCTACGGGGGTGTGTCGGTTCGGTCCCTGAGAGGAACACGCGGTCGAGCTTTTTCCAGCTGTTTTCGTAGGCCAGGTGAGCGAACTCAACGTGTCGCCGCAGGTCGTGGACCGGGCCGTCGCGGTGGAACACGCGGCGCAGGGCTCCGGTGCGGAACGCTTCGACAACTGACTCACGGCCACGCAATGGCGCATCGAACTCCGTCCACACCTCGCCGACCGTCGCACGGCGGTGGGCGTACGAGGAGCCGAACGCTGGCAGCCCCGTCTCGCGGGCCACCGCACGGGCCCGCTCGTTGTGACTGGCGCGATGCTTCGGGTTGTAGATTTCGGCGGCATAGAGCGTATCGCGGTAGCGGTCGATCTCGGCGACCCCGAGACTGACCGTGGCGAATTCCGGGTGAGGCACAAGCCCGACGCCGTCCTGCTCGCGGAGTTCAGCCATCGCGCCCTCAAGCGTGATGAAGTCCGGAACCGGGTCGGTGAGGCCAAGCATCAGCACGTGCTTGCGGTCGCGCCACGTGCCGGTGAACACCTCCCGCCCGGGAACAACGACGAGGTCCTCGTCGGAGAAGCGCCGCGCACGGGCCCGAATCTCGTCCAGCCGGGCGAAGTGTGGGGCGTACACGAGCGCGTCGAGGCCGCGCCGCTTCGCCCGGTCGGCGACGCGCTCGTCGAGCACCTTGACGTGGGGGTCAACCCGGAACACGGTTGGGAGTCGCGCGGTCGGGGTTTATCGGTTTCCGTTCCGGGAGTCGCCCCGAAGCTCTTTGGTCTGACCCGTGGACGACCGTAGCATGTGGTCGTGTGCTATCGCGGGCTGTGACGTCGAGTGCGAGGCCGTCGAGGACCTGCTCGTCCACCAGGCGACCGAACACGAGCGCCACCAGTGTGCCGTTTGCGGGACCGTCCTGCCGGACGGCTACTTTGCCATCCGCCACGCGTTCGACGACCACTCCCGCGCCGAGTACGTCCGCGCGTACGACGCCGACGCCGACGCTATTCGCCGGCGCGAGTCCGTTCTCGAGGCGATCGAGGCCGAGGCCGACATCGACGCGGTGGTCGCGCGCATCGACGCCACCGGCGACGAGGAACCGACGGGGTCACACGCGGAGCCGTGAGCCGGCGGCCACTGCCGCGACGCCTGCGGCCCCGAGGACGCCCAGTCCGACCGCGTACGTTCCCGTGAGGTCGTACAGTGCCCCGACCACCACCGGCCCGAGGAACCCCCCGAGCTCCCCACCCGCGAACACGACGCCGACCGCGACGCCGGTGAGCCGCGGGCCCACCCCCTCAAGCTCCGGCGGGATGGCACGCACCAGCGGGGAGAGTCCCCCGACGCCCAGTCCCGCGAGGACGACACCGCCCACGAGCAGCGTGCCCAGTCCCCCCGCGACGATGCCCGCGACCCCGGTCGAGACGGCCGCCCCGCAGCAGACGACCGCCACCCGGCGCGCGTCATACCGGTCCGCCAGCGTTGGCACTGCCAACACCCCGGCGGCGTTCGCCGCGACGAGCAGACTCGTCGTCCGGCCCGCGGCGTCGCTGCCGAGCCCCCGCGCCTCCAACACCGTCGGCAGCCACCCCTGAAGCCCGTGGATCACCGACAGGTAGACGGCCCCGAGGACGACGACGAGCCGGAGCGGGCGCGAGCCGAGCACGACCCGGAGGTCACGGCCCAGCGAGCTGCGGTCGAACCTGCCGGCGTCGCCTCGTGGCAGGCCGCGCGCAACAAGCGCCCACGCGAGGGCGTACGCGAGCGCGACGGCGCCGCTCCAGAAAAACAGCGGCCGCCAGCCACCCAGTGCCGGGCCGAACAGCGGGCGCCCGAGCGCGTACGCCCCCGCCGTCCCTGCGGAAGCCCCGAGCAGGTAGATCGACGACGGCAAGCCAGTCTCGCCCGCGGCGAACAGCGTTGAAACGAGCTTCGGCAGGCCGAAGGTGATGGCGGTCCCGCCGACGCCGAGGAGGACGGTCGCGGCGAGCAGCGTCGGAAACCCCGGCGCGAAGGTCCGGGCGACCTGGGCGACCCCGACCAGCCCGAGCCCGCCCGCGAGGCTGCGGCCCGCGCCGACCCGGTCGACGACGAGCCCCGAGAGGATCGCCAGCGGCACGTACGTCAGTGGCACCGCTCCGGCGACGACGCCCGCCTCGGTGCCCGAGAGCCCCAGCTCGCGGGAGATGACCGGCAGGTACGCCGGCAGCGTGAACCAACAGAACGTGAGCCCGGTGTAGGTGAGCGCCGCGGCGGCGGTGAGCGCGTACGCGCGGCGACGGTGCATACCGGTGTGGCGGCCGGCGGATAAAAGAGCGCGACGGTCGCTGGCTGGTCGTCGTCTGATACCCTTTCGTCCTGAAGCGCGGGGCTTTCGCCGTGATCCTCAGTGAGGCCTACCGCTCTTCGGAGTCTAGCACGCGAATCTGGTCGCCACGCACGGTCACCGGAATCGGGACGGTCGCCTCGTACAACTCGACGGTCACCTGGTCTTTCCCCTCGTCGATCCGCTGGACCTGCGCCTTCTCGCCTTTGAACGGCCCGGCGACGAGCTCGACGATGTCTCCTTCGGCGATGCCTTCGACGTCGGGCTTCGGCGAGAGGAAGTGTTCCACCTCGGAGATATCCGACATACCCGGGACGACGCCCCGGGAGTGAGGGATCTCATCGAGGATGCGCTCGAAGACGGACTCGTCGTCAGCCTCGACCATCACGTATGAGGTGAGACTGTCGGGCGCGAGCGCGGCGTGGATACTCGGCTCCTCGCGGTTCATGATCATGTCTGCGACCGTCCGCTCCTGGGAGGCGGTAGTCTTGACGGCGAAAATGGGCATCAGGCACCAGCCCCCGGAATGAAGCTCATGACGATGAAGATGATGAAGCCGAGCAGCCCGACGAGCGCGACGCCGGCACCCGCGATGAGCGCCACGCGGGAGAACTCCTGCCACGAGGGGGTGCTGGCGAGTTTCAACACCCGCACGTAGCTGGTCAGGTCGTACGGAACGTCCATACTCCGGGGTTCCGCGCGCGGCTTTCTATACCTGTTGGTCCGCTCGGCAGGCTGCAGTCGGCTCCTGGTGGCTGGCTCACGGCCCTCGCGCGTCCCACCGCTGCACTACCAGCTCCCCCTCGGAGCGTTCGGGAGGGCAGCCAGAACGAAGCAGCTACTGCTACTGAATGAATTCCGTGTCGCTTTCTTGGGCCGTACCGGCGCCGTCGCTGGCGGTACGTGCCCCCGCTGTCGAGGAGCTGTGAGTCGCCGCCCGTTCGCGCTCGGCCTCGCTTTTGCCGTAGATCTGTGGAGACTCGACGCCGGTGACGACGATCATCGTCTCCATCTTTCCGTCGAACTCCGGGTTAACCGAGGCGCCCCAGATGATGCGAGCGTTGGGGTCGATCCGCTCGTAGATCTCTTCGACGACACCCTCAGCCTCCTCGATGGACATGTCCTGCCCACCAACGACGTTCACCAACGCCGAGTTCGCGCCGTCGAACTCCACGTCTAAAAGCGGCGACCGCAGCGCCGAACGAATGGAGTCTTGCGCTTTGTTTTCCGAGTCGGACTCGCCAAGGCCGATCATCGCAACACCGCCGTTCTCCATGATCGTCTTTACGTCGGCGAAGTCCACGTTGACGAGACCGGGTTTCGTGATGAGCTCCGTCATCCCCTTCACCGAGCGCATCAGCACGCGGTCACAGATCTTGAACGCGTCCTGCAGGGGC
>CAYZJQ010000068.1:0-14253 GCA_964478805.1 uncultured Halobacteriales archaeon
CTGTTCGGTCCAGTGGAAGCGCTGGCGGTTCTGCACCCACTCGAAGTACGAGACGGTGACGCCACCGGCGTTCGCGAGGATGTCGGGGAACACATGCACGTCGCGGTCGGTGAGGACGTCGTCGGCGTCCGGGGTGAGCGGGCCGTTGGCGGCCTCGACCACGACGTCTGCCGACACGTCGCGGGCGATCTCGGCGTCGATGGCGTTCTCAAGAGCGGCGGGAACGAGCAGGTCGACATCAAGCGTCAACAGTTCCTCGTTGGTCAGTTCCTCGGCCGCTTCCGCGAAGCCAACGACGGACCCGGTCTCGTTCTTGTATCCCTTTACAGCGGCGGCATCGAGTCCAGCTGGATTGAATACGGCGCCAGAGGAGTCAGAGACGGCGACGACGTTCGCGCCGAGTTCGGCCTCGAGTAGGCGTGCGGCGACGGAACCGGCGTTGCCGTACCCCTGGACCGCAACCGTCGCACCCTCGATCCCCTTATCCAGATAGGAGAACGCTTCGCGAGCGGTGAGCATCGTCGAGCGGCCGGTCGCCTCGACGCGTCCCTCGCTCCCCCCGGAGTCGAGCGCCTTGCCGGTGACGACCCCTGGCGCCGTCGTGTTCTCCAGCGTCTCGTAGGTGTCTTTGATCCAGTTCATCTCGCGTTGCCCAGTGTTTACGTCCGGCGCGGGAATGTCCGTGTCCTCCCCGACGATGGGGCGAAGTTCTGTCACGAACGCGCGGGTGAGCCGCTCGAGTTCGCTCGCGGACAACTCGCGTGGGTCGACAACGATGCCACCCTTGCCGCCGCCATAGGGGATGTCGACGGTTGCACATTTATACACCATCCAGCCGGAAAGCGCCTTCACCTCGTCGCGGCTGACGCTCGGGTGAAAGCGGATGCCACCCTTGTACGGCCCGCGGTCGCCGTTGAACTGCGACCGGTACGCGCGGAACGTCTCCAGCGAGCCGTCGTCCATGCGGACGGTGAGGTTCGTCTCTAGTACCCGCTCGGGATTCTTGAGCCGCGTGAGCAGGCCGTCGTCGACGTCAATATAGGCAGCTGCGTCGTCGATCTGCTCCTGCAGGCTCTCGAACGGGTTCGCCTCGTCTGACATGGCTCCCAACTCGGGTGTTCGGCGCAAAAGGGTGTCGGAACTATATCACAGGGAACAATTAATACGATATAAGGTTTCGGGCCGGCGTCGGTCGCCGGCCGTCGGAACCGATTCTAGAAGGACTCTGCACTGACCTCAGTCGCTCTTCGCAAAACGTGTATCCCCCGACACGACTCGCTGTCTGGTGCGGTGAAACCATGACAGATCAAAACACGACGACAGACGAATCATTCCCGACCACACGTCGGCGCGCACTCGCGATCTCCGGTGCCACGCTCGCCGGCCTGACCACCGCGAGCGGGACCGTATCCGCAACGGGTCCCGACGGTGAGGGTCGCGGTCGCGGCAGCCGCGGCCGGCGTTACCGAGTGACGGTTGCGAACCTCACGGACGGCCAGTTCTTCACCCCAGCGGCGGTCGCGATCCACGACCCCAGCGTCGAAGTGTTCGCCGTCGGTGATCCGGCGAATGAGGCCACCCGAGAGATCGCGGAGAACGGCAACCTCGGCCCGCTCGCCGAGCTGATCGAAACGACCGACGAGATCCGCGCGGCCGCGGTCGGTGACGCGCCGCTTGTCCCCAGCGGCGACCCCGGCGACACCGGATTCTCATACACGACCGAGCTGGAACTCGCAGTATCGGGCGAGCGCGGCCCGCCGCAGGACACCCCCGCCGGCGAGCCGAACTATCTCTCTTTCATCGCGATGCTCATCGCGACCAACGACGGGTTCACCGGCCTCGACACCGTGGCGCTTCCCGAGGCGGTCAATCAGTCGCACACCTACTTCGCCGCGAGCTACGACGCCGGCACCGAGGAGAATACCGAGCGGTGGGCAGATATCGTCCCGCCAGCCCAGGCGCTCTCAGGAATGGAGGCCGACGCACCGGGCACGGCCGAACCCCAGCCCGAACTCGACGAGGACGGTGTCGTCGCGCCCCACCCGGGCATCAGCGGCGACGGCGACCTCGACCCCGAGTTCTTCGACTGGGACGACCCCGTCGCGCTCGTCCAGGTCGAACGGACCGAGTAGTCTCCCGTTCCGGTCCCCGCCCCTTCGGCCCGCTCACCCCGAGAAGTCGAGCCCCGCCGCTTGGGCCCGTTCGCGGACGCGCTCGGCCTGCGCGACGAGCGGCGCGTCGATCATCTCGCCGTCGACGCGGAACACCCCGCGGCCCTCGGCGTCGGCCTCGCGCTTTGCCTTGAGCACGCGTTCGGCCCACTCGACCCGGTCCGCGTCCGGCGTGAACGCTTCGTTGACGACCGTCACCTGCGCCGGGTGGATGCAGATCTTCCCGTCGTAGCCGAGTTCGATGCCGAACCGCGTGTCCGCCGCCAGCCCATCGGTGTCCTCGATGTCCGTGTGGAGGGTGTCGATCGCGTCCACGCCGGCGGCTGCCGCCGCGAGGACGACGTGCTCGCGGGCGTACAGGACCTCGGTCCCGTCGGCAGTCCGGGTCGCCCCGACATCGGCCGCGAGGTCCTCGGCACCGAACAGCAGGGCGTCGACCGGGTCGGCCGCGGCGATCCCCTCCGCGTGGAGGACGCCCGCGGCCGACTCACAGAGCGCGAACACGGGGACCTCGCGGCCACGGTCGGCGAGCATCGCCGCGACCCCCTCGACGTCGGCCGGCGACTCGGCCTTCGGCACCAGCACGGCATCGAGACGCGTCTCCGCCGCACAGACCGCGTCGAGGTCCGCACGTGCGGCCTCGGACTCGGCGTTCACCCGGACGCAGACCTCGCAGTCGGGGTCGAACGTCGGGTCGGCGAGCACCCCGCGGACGGCCTCGCGGGCCGCATCCTTCGTCGACGGAGCGACCGCGTCCTCGAGGTCGAACGCCACGACATCCGCGCCCGTTCCGGGGGCCTTCCGCATGAGGGCCGGCTGGTCGCCCGGCGAGAACAGCAGCGAGCGGCGTGCCATACCCTGGGTATCGCCGGTCCGAACTTGAAGCTCCCGTCCAAGGGCGCGCCGGCACGCCTATGTGACCGCTCGCACACCGGGCGAGCATGACGGGACGCTATTACGAGGAGTTCGAAATCGGCGAGGAGATCGACCATCCGCGCCGCCGGACAGTCTCCGAGCGCGACAACCAGGTGTTCTGCGACATGACGATGAACCAGCAGCCGCTCCACCTCGACGCCGACTTCGCCGCGGACACCGACTTCGGCGAGCGACTCGTCAACGGCCTCTACACCGTGTCGCTCGCGGTGGGGATGACCATCCCCGAGACGACGGACGGCACCATCGTCGCGAACCTCTCGTACGATTCGGTCGAACACCCGAACCCCGTGTTCCACGGCGACACGCTGTACGTGCGGACGACCGTAACGAGCAAGCGCGAGACCAGCGACGGCGAGCGCGGCATCGTCGAGATGCACGTCGAGGCGTACAAGGTGGACGAGGGCGGCGACGGCCCCGACGGCGGCACCCTCGTCTGCGAGTTCGACCGGACGGCGCTGTCGCTGAAGCGCCCCGACGAATGACCTAAAGCGTCGACCGGGGGACGGCGTAGCTTTATCCGGGCGGCCGGGCACGCCTCCGTATGGTTCCCGACGACACGGAGACGGCGTTCGACTGGCTCTCCCTCGATGACGACGAGTCGGTCGTCTGGCAGGGGAAGCCCCACGAGAGCAGTCTCGTCCCCGCGCTGGTCGTGGGCGTGCCGCTCTCGCTGGTGTTGATCGGCATCCCCATCCTCGTGGCGGCGTACCTCCAGCGCGAGAACACGGCGTACGTCGTCACAACCGACGCCCTGTACCGCAAGAGCGGCGTCCTCTCGCGGAGTGTCCAACGGGTCGACTTCGGGAAGGTGCAGAACACCACCTACTCGCAGGGGTTCTTCGGCCAGCGGTTCGGCTACGGCACCGTCGACGTCTCGACGGCCGGCGGCGCCGGCGTCGAACTCGCCTTCGAATCGGTCCCCGAGCCGAAGCGCGTCCAGGAGCTCATCAACCGGCGGGTGAAGGACGACACTCCCGACCGGCCGGCGGACAAGGCCGCCGTCCTCGACGAGATCCTGGCCGAACTGCGCGCCATGCGGACGGCGATGGAGGGCGAGGAGGGACGCGCCGCGATCGATGACGGGCCCGACGAGGTGGCGGACGAGCCGTGAGCGACGACCACGAGTGGCTCTCCCTGGCGGCGGGGGAGACGGTCGCATGGGACGGTGGGCCGAAGCGGACGACCGCGCTGCCGGGCGTCCTCGTCGGGGTGGCGCTCGTCGCCGTCGGCGGCTGGCTCGCCGTCGAGAGCCGACCGGTCGCCGGGGCCCCCGTCGCGCTCCTCGGCGTCGCCGTCGCGGGGGGAGCCTACCTCGCGGTCGTCAACACCGAGTACGTCGTCACCGACCGCGCGGCGTACGAGCGGCGTGGCGTCCTCGGGGTGCGCGTCACGGAGGCCCCGCTATCGAAGGTGCAGAACTCCGCGCTCTCGCAGGGCGTCGCCGGCTCGCTGCTCGGCTACGGCACCGTCACGCTGGAAGTCGCGGGCGGGGACGACCTCGCCTTCCGGCGCATCGAGGACCCGGCGGCGGTCCGGCCGCTCGTCGACCGCGAGCGTGACCCCATCCCCGGCAGCGTCGAGCAGTGGCGGGCGGTGCTCGCCGAGGTGCGCGCGCTCCGGCGGGCGGTCGAGCGCCGGCAGTAAGTGCGGGCCGCGGTAGGTTTTCCCACCCGCTCGCCCAAGCCAGCCCATGTCCAGGTTCGTCGGCGACGGTGCGGCGCTGCTCGCGGGGGTCGCCGACCGCGCGCCCCGGCCCGGCGCGATCGCGCAGTTCGGCCTCGGCGCGATGGTGCTGCTCGCCGGCGTCCACAAGCTCCTCGACCCGGCCGCGTGGACGCTCTACGTCGTCCCCTGGCTGGAACCGTTCATCGTCCTTTCGCCGACAGACTTCATGCTCGCGAACGGCTGGCTCGAGGTGGGGTTCGGGCTCGCGCTGCTGCTCGACCGCTATGTCGCGTTCGCGTCGCTCGTCGCCGCCGTCTCGCTCACCGCGACGGTCGCGTACCTCGCGGTCGTGTGGGCGACGACGGGCCAGTTCGGCGACGTGATCGCCCGCGACGTAGGGCTCGCGGGGCTGGCCTGGGCGGTATTCGTCGGCGAACTCCAGCAGCGGGCGACCGAGGCGTAGGTTTTTGTTGTTCCCACCAAAGTGGGAGATATGGCGAGCGAGGAGCGGCGGGTCGACGAGAAGGGGCGCGTGACGCTCCCGAAGGAGCTGCGCGACGCGCTCGGCATCGAACCCGGGAGTCGGGTCCGCATCGAACGGCGGGGCGAGGAGATCTCCATCCGTCCAGCAGTCTCGCGGACGGGGGCCATCGAGGCGCTGGAGGGGTGTATCACGTGGGAGTAACACACTCGCGAGCGAGACGGATCGATGGACCCGCTCGGGCTGGACGACCCGCTCGAATGATCTGTCTGGATGCGAACGTCTGGATCTACTATCTCGACGCGACGCTGGCCGAGCATCGACGGATCGTTCGGCCGGTGCGCGAGACGCGCGACTCCGAGAGCGTGTTTCACAACGCCGTCGTGGCGCTGGAGGTCGTCCACTACCTCCGGAAACAGCACGCGGACCCGGACCGTGCCGTGCGGGCGTTCCTGAACCTCGGGAGCACCGTCGTCTCCGCCGTGGACCACGCGGTCGTCGAGCGTGCCGACGAACTGCTCGGTGAGCATCCACACGTCGGCATCGGGGGCCGGGACGCCTCGCTGGTCGCGGCGATGGAGCGGAACGACGTGACCGAGCTGTGGACGCACAACGAGGGGCTGAAGCGGCTCGGCGGGCGGCTCGATTGGCTCTCGGTCGTGGACCCCGCCGAATAGGGACTACAGCACCGTCCCGTGCTTCTTCGAGGGCCGGTCCTTCTCCACGTCCTCGTAGAACTCGAAGCGGGCCGCGAGCTCGTCGCGGA
Source organism: uncultured Halobacteriales archaeon (assembly GCA_964478805.1). Taxonomy (GTDB): domain Archaea; phylum Halobacteriota; class Halobacteria; order Halobacteriales; family Haloarculaceae; genus Halosegnis. Next base: position 6,020 of record CAYZJQ010000068.1, read on the forward strand.
GCTCGGAGGGCGGGACGATCTCGTCGATGACCACCTCGCTCGCCATCCGATGGACGTCGATATCACGGCGGTACTCCTCGCGCAGCTGTCGTTCCATCTCGGCGCGCTCCTCGTCGTCCTCGATGTCGTTCAGCTTGTTCGCGTAGACGGCGTTGATCGCCGCCTCCGGCCCCATGATCCCGACCTCGCCCGCAGGGAGCGCGAGCGTCGCCTCAGGATCGTACGCCGGCCCTGACATCGCGTAGATGCCTGCACCGTAGGCCTTCCGCACCACCACCGACTGCTTCGGAACCGTGGCCTCGGAGGTGGCGTAGATCATCTTCTTTCCCTGCTCGAGGATGCCCTCTTTTTCCACCTGCGAGCCGGCCATGAAGCCGGGCGTGTCACACAGATAAAGGAGTGGGATGTTGTAGGCGTCACAGGTCCATACGAAGCCGGCTGCTTTCTCAGCCGCGTCGGGGAAGATGGCGCCCGCTCGCTGGTTCGGCTGGTTTGCAACCACGCCGATCGGGCGGCCGTCGATGCGGGCGAACCCAGTGACGATTTCCTCTCCGTAGTCAGGCTTGAGTTCGAAGAACGAGCCGTGGTCGACGACCCGTTCGATGACCCGCTCCATATCGTACGCCTCGTTCGGGGACTCCGGCACCACGGCGTCGATCCCCTCTGGCGCCTTACGCGGCGGCTTCGCCTCTGCACGCGGCGGCTTCTCGTCGCTGTTCTGTGGAAGGTAGGTGATGAGTTGCGCGACCAGTTCACGGGCGTGCTCCTCATCACGGGCTACGAGGTCGGCCGACGAGGAGTGTTCAGCGTGGACGCGAGGGCCGCCGAGTTCCTCCATCTCGATGTCCTCGCCGGTGACCATTTTCACCATCCGTGGGGAGGCGATGGCCATCGCGGACATTCCCTCAACCATGATCGTGAAGTCTGCGAAGACGGGCGTGTAGGCGGCGCCGGCGATACACGGCCCGTAAAGGACACAGATCTGCGGCACGCGCCCGGAGAGCATCGAGTGGTTGTAATAGTACTTCCCGATTCCCTCCCGGTTGGCGAAGAACCCGGTTTGCTGATCGATACGTCCGCCCGAGGAGTCCATCAGGTACAGCACGGGCTTGCCGGTCTTGAGCGCGCGCTGTTGCATTCGGAGGAATTTCTCGACGCCGCGGGCGGCCATCGAACCCGCCTTCACCGTGAAGTCGTTGGCCATGAAGTGGATGCTGCGTCCCTCGAAATCGGCTGCGCCCGTCAACAGGCCGTCCGCCGGCACGCGGTCCGACTCACCGGGCTCGTCGACAGCCGGCGAGTTCGGGTGCCAGGCGTCGAAGTTCGCGAACTTGCCGTCCTCAAAGCGCACGCCATCGTCAAACCAAAGATCGAGCCGGTCACGGACGAACAGTTTCCCCTGCTCCGTGAGCCGCTCGCGGTACTTCGTCGGACCGCCGGCCTCGATATCCTCGATCTCCGCACGCAAGCGCTCCTCGCGGGCGGTCGGGCCGAGGTCGTCCTCGATGGGTGCCGTAAGGTTCACCTCGCGCACGAGCATCGGCTCGTCGGCGTCGCCAACAAACACGCGGATCTCGTCGTCGTCGGTGTGCTCCGCGAGCGCGGCGGCGACCGCCGAGGCCTCCTCCTCGGTCGCGTCGGCACCGATACGGACGTTCATACTCTCGTTCCCGCGCCCCTCGACTAATCGGTTTCCGTTCGCAAGTATTGTCACTGAGGCGAAGACGGGTCGGTCGAGTGCGAACGCGCCCTACGCCAGCGCGTCCTCCAGCCGTTCGACGAGTCCGACGTTGCCGACGTGTAGCGGCGCGCGCTGGTGGAGGTTTTCCGGGGCCACCTCGAGTAGCGACCGCTCGCCGTTCGTCGATGCACCGCCGGCGGTTTCGACGATATGGCCGACGGGGTTCCCTTCGAACTGGAGGCGGAGCTTTCCCTTGGGAGCCGACTCAAGCGCAGGGTAGCCGAAGATCCCGCCGTACGTGAGCACTTGGTTCACGTCGGCGATCATTGCGCCGCCATAGCGCAGTTTTAGCTCATCCTCGACCGCGTCGACGTAAGTGGCGAACGCGTCGGGCCAGTCGGGGACGCGCCCACCAAAGCCGTACACTGTCGGATCCTCAGGCAACCGAAGGTCCGTTTCGACCGGCCGGCGCCCCTCCTCACCCACAACGGATTCCGTGACGCTTCCATCGTGTGCAACGGTCATCGTCGTGAGGGGGCCGTAGAGGACGTAGGCACTGGCGACAAGGCTTGTTCCGGGCGCGGGAAGCGGCTCGTCGTAGACACCGACAATGGTTCCCATCGCGTTGTTCGGTCTAAGATTCGAAGAGCCGTCGAGTGGGTCACAAGCGATATGATATGTACCCTCGTCCTCGACCACGTCTGCCCGCTCCTCGCTGGCGTATGCGGCGACGCAATCAAGCGCGAGGAGGCGCTGCTCGAGCTGTTCGTCGGCGTACTCGTCGGCCGCGAGTTGCTGTTCGCCCGAAGGGTTCTCTCCGTCGGCATAGGTCCGACGTCCGGCCAACCCTCCTCTAATATCCGGTGCGACCGCGGCAACCGTCTCGATTATCCTCGCGACGGCGTCGGCCATCACTCGGCGCGGGCAAGCGCCTCTTCGACACTCGCCTCCTCGAAGATAACTGCCTCGAGCGCGTCGAGAATCCGGGTCGGATCCTCGCGCTGCCAGACGTTCCGACCGACAGCGAGCCCGGCCGCGCCGGCGTCGATACTTGCCTTCACGTCCGCAAGAAAGTCGCGATCACTGGTCTTCGAGCCACCCGACATGATCACCTTGGTCCGGGCGGCGGTGCGCACGGTGTGTTCCATCGCCGCCTGCGATCCGGGATACTTTACTTTCGCTACGTCGGCGCCGAGCTCGAGTGCCTGTCGCGCCGCGTAAGCGATGGTGTCAGGCGCGGTGTCGTCCTTCAGTCCCTGCCCGCGTGGATACGACCACATCACGACCGGAAGGTCATAGCCACGGGCCGCCTCCTGTGCCTCGCGGAACTCCTCGGCCATTTCGATCTCGTGGTTCGAACCGCCATAGAGGGTGAACCCGACCGACGAAGCACCGAGTTCAGCTGCGTAGTCGACGGTACAGTTAACCGCCGTATCGGGTTCACCCATCCACAGGTTGGACGTGCCGTTCAGTTTCACGAGCAGGTCGGTCTCGTCCTCGTACGAAGGGTAGTACGTCTCGGCAAGCCCCTTCTGGACCGCGATGGAGGTCACTGCAGCGTGGGTTGCAGCCGCGAACGTCCGCTCAGGGTCCTCGCTGCCAGCGAGCCCCTCGAAGTCCACCGGGCCGTGCTCTAATCCGTGATCGTACGCGAGAATAAGGACCTTTCCGTCACGGGCCAGCGGCGAGTCGTCGAACGGAAGCATACGGACCAATCTCAGACGACCGACGCAAAGAAGCTATGGGAGAAACGGTTTACTCGGTTCTGAGTACACCGTTTTCGGGAGGTGCACGGTTACCCGCGTTGAGAGCGGTTCGTTTCACGCCCAGAACAGAACAGGGCGCGCCCAGCATGCTTTACCCGCCCCACACACAGAAGATGGTATGCGTGGACTCGACGACATCGAGACGATCGGCATGGTCGGTGCCGGCACCATGGGCAACGGCATTGCACAGGTCGCGGCGACGGCTGGCTATCATGTCGTGATGCGCGATATCGAACCCGAGTACGTCAAGGAGGGCATCGCGGCTATCGACGACTCGCTGGCGCGGTTCGTCGATAAGGGCGAGTTGACGACCGATAAAAAGGCGGCGGCACTCGACCGCATCGAGGGAACGACACAGCTGGGCGAGCTCTCGCACTGTGATTTTGTCGTTGAGGCTGCGGTCGAGAAGATGCCTGTCAAGCGGGAGATCTTTGCGAATCTTGACGAGATAACCGACGACGAGGTAGTGCTGGCGACTAACACGTCGACGCTGTCGATCACGACCATCGCCGCAGCGACGGAGCGGCCAGCCCTCGTCGTCGGCCTCCACTTCATGAACCCCGTTCCTCTGATGAAAGGCGTCGAGGTTGTCACGGGCGAGCGGACTGCCAATAAGGTAACCTCGCTCGCACATAGTGTCGCTGAGTCGCTCGGCAAAGAGACGTGGGAGTCAGACGACAAACCCGGCTTCGTCTCGAACCGTATCCTGATGCCGTGGATCAACGAGGGAATCCGCGCCTACGACGAAGGTGTCGCCTCGAAGTCGGACATCGACCGCGGAATGAAGCTCGGGACGAACGTGCCGATGGGGCCGCTCGAACTCGCCGATCACATCGGCCTCGACATCTGTCTCGACGCGACACGGACGCTTCACGAGGAGTTGGGTGACCGCTATATGCCCGCTTACCTACTCAAGCGGAAGGTTGAGGCCGGCGATCTCGGTAAAAAGACAGGTAGAGGGTTCTACGAATACGACTGATCGGCGGTAATAAAAGAACCGTCGCGGGCGGACTCGCGTACCCCTACCCGTGCCCGCCGTCATCCGGGCGTACTCTCCCGGGTGGTATGTGTTTTCTGGCTTGTAGATCGCCTCGAAAGGGCCAAGTGACACGCGCCGTAGGTGAGCGCATGGACCTGAGCCTCACCCCCGAACAGAAGCAAATCAGGGAAATGGTCGCGGAGTTCGTCGACAAGGAGGTCGTTCCTCGGGCGGCCGACATTGACGCCACCGACCAGTTCCCGACCGACCTCGTGGAGGACCTCGCCGAACTCGGGCTGATGGGGATGCCGTTCCCGGAGGAGTACGGCGGTGCAGGGCTCGACTACCACGCCTACCCGATGGCGCTCGAAGAGATCTCACGGGGGTCGGGGGGGTTAGGGACCATCGTGGCCGCCCACATCTCGCTGGCAGGCAATATGCTCTATCAGTTCGGGACGGAGACACAGAAGCAGGAGTACCTCACGCCGCTGGCCGAGGGGAGAGAGATCGGTGCGTTCGCGCTTTCCGAACCACAGGCTGGCTCGGACGTGCCTGCGATGGGCACCACCGCCGAGCGCGATGGCGACGGCTACCTGGTCGACGGAAACAAACTGTGGATCTCGAACGGCTCGGTCGCAGACACAGTAACGCTGTTCGCGAAGACCGATCCCGACGCTGGCAATAAGGGAATCTCGTCGTTCATCGTTCGCCCAGAGGAGGACGACGGCTTCGTCGTTGAGGGAACGGAAGACAAACTCGGCGACAAAGGGTGTCCCACAGCCGAACTCCGCTTCGACGACATGTGGCTCCCCGAAGACCGCCGGATAGGTGAGGAGGGCGCCGGCTTCGTCCATGCGCTGAAGACGCTCAACGGTGGCCGCATCTCCATCGCCGCACGGGGAGTGGGTATCGCCCAGGCTGCGCTTGACGAGGCGACGTCCTACGCGGATGATCGTGAACAGTTCGGGCAGTCCATCTCGGGGTTCCAGGCCATCCAACACAAGCTCGCAGACATGGACACCAAGACGCGCGCTGCGCGCCTGCTGATGCACGACGCCGCGGACAAGAAGATGCGCGGCGAGAACTACGTCAAGGAGGCCGCCCAGGCGAAACTATACGCTTCCGAGGTTTCGCGCGAGGTCGCCAACGAGGGTATCCAGATTCACGGGGGCTACGGTTACACCAAAGACTTCCCGGCCGAGCGGTTCTACCGCGACGCCAAGCTCAATGAGATCTACGAAGGAACCAGCGAGGTGCTGCGCAACACCATCGCCAAAGAGCTGCTCGCGTAATCCTCGCGAAGACGTTTACAAGCCGCCTCACCCAGGATCAAGGAGGAAGCCCACGACGGCAGTCGTGGGTAACTGACACGCCAGTGTGTACCGTTGCACCCCTGTGAGCGTATTCCCGACTGCTGCGGGCGGGACTGCCGGCTGTCCGACCCTCTTCGCTGATTGTCATGGCGTCACCGTTGGTGTCCGCGTTAACAAGCCAACAGGGGCCGACAACCGTTTCGATATCGCCTCGCTCGATTTCTCGGTCGAACAACAGTCTGTGCTCGATGCGGCGATCGACGGGATTCAGACTGCCTGCATCCGCGACGAGGACACCCGCTCGGTCGCGCTGACGGAGTTCAGCCGCACGGCCTCCGAAGCGACGGGCGCCGACCGCACCGACCACTATATGGCGAACGGCACCGGTGAACGACCGGTGCGGTACGACGGCGATCCATCTCGGCTGACGATGCTGTTCAACAACGCTGAATGACTAGTTACTCGCCCTCGACTCGGTCGCGGAGCCACTGGTACTGTGTCTTGACGCCACGGTGACCCTGCTCCGTGAGCGAGAGGACATCCGCAATACCGTCGCGCTCGCGTTCGACGTGACCCGCCTCCACCAACGCGCGGACGGCCCCATCGAACTGCTGTGGCCGGAGCCGCCGGTCGTATCGTCGTTGCAACGCCGTTTTGAGCTTCTGCTTCTTGAGTTCCGTGTCGTACAACAGTATGCAGACGTCGCGGCGAAGGCCGCTCGCAAACCATTCGGGCATGCCGGACACGAGAGAGTACCCACGGAAGTAACCAGGGGACGCAGCCGCCGGGACCGACAGATAGGACCGTCTGCCGTCCGAGAGTTCGGCCATGACAGCGGAAGACGGCACGGAGACGACGACGGCGGAGGCGAACGGAATCACCGCCGAATACCACGAGACCACCGGCGAGCGCGTACTTACGTTCACCCGAGAGGGCGCGACAGCGGCGGTCGCACAGAACATCGAGGGGTACGCGATGCTGAAGGTGCGACCGACCGTCGACGGCGACGAACTTGAGCGATACTACGGGTTCGACATGGCGCTCGACCACGCCGCCGAACTGCTTGGTGTCGCCCCGCACGACCTCCCCGTTCCGGAGGCGGCAGCGGATATGGGGATGTAGAAGCCCCGTTGTTGAGTGCGACGCGGTTTACTCGTAGTGTCGATGGGCTCGTGGCGTGACTGAGAGGTTGGTCAGCTGCTAGTACGTCCTTTGGTCAGCTGCTGTACTGTGTAGTAGCAGGACTGCGACTGCGCCGCCGGAAGCCGCTATTCGGGGATCGCAGCCACCTGCTCTCGGAACGCCCGGAGGAACGCGTCTGGTTCCTCCGCGTGCGGGAGCAGGTCGGTATTGTCGATAGCGACGAACGGCGCACCGGCTGTGTCGGCGAGGGCTCGACCGGTCTCCGGATCCGGGAGGTGTGCATCAGCTCCCCAGAGGACGGTGACGGGCGCGTCCAACACCGCCAGGTCGGCACCCAGGTCGGTGTCTAGGTCGAGAAAGCCCGCGATGAAGGAAGCCGGCGCGTACCGCGCGCCGGGTTGGTGGGCCGTCTGCCAGTCGTAGTCGACCCACTCGTCGGTGATAGATTCCTCATGTGCGAACCCGTGGTCTTTGAGGAACCATCGGATCGAGGGCCTTGCAGTAAGCGCGTTATACAGTGCCTCGCCGACGACTGGCGACCGGACGAGCGAGCGGAGCCACGTGCGTCTTCCTGGAATCGTGGTCGCGGTCGGGCAGACGAGCACGAGTTCACGCACGGACACATCCGTCGCTGCCTGCGCGGCGTACGCTCCAGACAGCGAAGAGGCGATGACGACCGGGTCATCGGCCAGATCAGCAAGGACATCGCGGACGAAGGCGACATATAACGATCCCGAATAGAGCAACGGCGGGCGGGCAGAGCCGCCGAAGCCGGGCAGGTCCGGCGCGATAACGTGGTACTCGTCGGCGAGATCGTGTGCGACCTCGCGGAACTCGTGAGAGGAGCCGGCAGCGTTGACCCCATGGAGCAGCATGAGGTCAGGGTTGTCGGGATCGCCGAGTTCGGTATAGGCAACATCGAAACCCCGCCAACGATAGGTCGCCTGCGGTTCGCCAAGCGGCGGTGTGAACTCGTCGGCGCGCAGCCGCCCATTCGCCGCCGCGACGGTCCCGACAACGCTCGCGAGGCCCAGCGCCGCGTACCGGAATTTCATAGCGGAGCGAAGGGCCGACGAGGGCAAAAGCCTCACTCCTCAGATGTGCCACAGCGCGAGACTGTAGTCGCTGCTCTTCGAGAGATCTACACCGAGAAGTGACTCCTCAAGACCGGCGGGCGAATAGAACGGCTCACCACAGCGTCACACGCTCGTCGTGCTGTCCACGTTGTCGGCGTCGTCGTCGACTTCGGTGACAGCAGGTTCCGCCTCTTCGATAGCAGCCTCAGTGAGCACCTCGTCGACATCCACACCCTGGGCCTCGGCGAGAGCCTCAAGCAGGGCTCGTTGTTCGGT
>CAYZJQ010000069.1:0-13783 GCA_964478805.1 uncultured Halobacteriales archaeon
TAAGTGCTAACACCGCGAGCAGTTCGATTCCACCGCCACCATTCAGCTGTAACGGAACGAACGAGCCCATTACTGATGCCATCAGCCCGAGTATCTACCGCCATTAGGAAGAGAGTCAGGTCACTGTTTCAAGCTCGGAAACACCACAGTCGGCACGTTTCCCCCCTGAGTCTACCCTCGGTATCAGTCACACCGGTACTGACAGCCACTGAGTAGGTGGAAGAGCCACTATTGAATGCACACCGTATCTTCAGCGGAGAATCATTCTCTGGTTCGGCGCTGTGCGGATCTGGACCGTCCCAATGTGGTTTGGTTTGTGCGGCTGTCGTGGTCTGCGTCGGACTGTTCGTGCTGCTCCTCCCGTTTACACCGTTGCCCCCAGTCGAGGGACCACTTCTGTTTCTCACCGGGAGCCATCCCGTATTTAGTCACGTCGGCGCGCATCCGGTCGCAGTGCGTGACTGCTGGGTGGTCGAGCCTCTCGCCCCAGGGCGGGTTGGAACCCTGGCGGCGCGCAGCGAGCAGTAGCGCATCCGCAGCGGTACGCTTCAGGCTGGCGTCTTGGTTTCCAGTTGTGATCAATGCCCGGGGGTGGAGTCACTCTACGGTCGGGACGTCGGGCAGGGATCGTTCAGCAGCGGCAGCCGCAGCCGCCGACAAGTCAGCGATGCGTCGGTCGGCGGCGCTGGCAAACTGGTCGTTCTCGATGGTCGGGAGGTTCGACCGCACGGTGGACACAGCCGCACAGAAGGCGCCCCAAGCAAGGAAGAGCCCAGTGTGGCCGTCGACCACGACCGGCCGGTCCGTTGCCCGGACGACGGCGCCGCCGACCTCCAAGACGGCAAGACACGCCTCCGCAATAGCAAGGGGTACCTCGACCCCACGTTCGCGGGCTGGTCGGGTGGCCTCACCGGCGAACAGGGCCGCCACTACCGCTGCGTCCGCATCGGCCAGCTCGAAAAGCCGCCCCCGCGCGGTCGCAAGCTGGTCGATCGGGGGATCGTCGAGAGCCAGGTCGGAGTCATTAACGCGAACGTGGCGACATGTCATCTCGCACAGCGACGCACCGAGAGCACCGGCGATGGCGGCGGTGGTGCCACCGGCTGGCGGGACCTCTTCGGCGGCGAGTGCCGTACAAAACGCATCAAGCGTCTGGTCTGCGTACCGCATAGTGGCTGGACGAGCCGGCCGCTCATCACTCCGGTGGTGCTACGGCGAAAAAGCGGGAAGCGGCGGTGTTAGTCGCTCTGCTCGGCTTCCTTGCGCGCGTTGAGCTTCGCCTGCTCGCGGGCGCTCGGATTGACGGACTCTTTGAACGGCACCTTCGCGACCGTCGCAAAGGTCGGCTCGCCGGGCTCTTCGGAGTACTCGTCCGGGAGGTGGACTTGGAACTCGAGATCGAGGTCTTCGTCGTAGATCTCGTCGTTGAGCGGCGTGTCGGTGACTTCCTGCAGCTTTTCGGCCGGGACAAAGCCCATGCCGATGTTGGTCTCGAGGTCCGGGTTCCACCACGGCGACGTCAGGTAGCCGCACTCCTCACCCGTCTCAGGGTCGGAGATGAGCCAGAAGTCCGGTGCATAGTCGCGAATGGGCTCGCCGGCCATCTTCAGCCCGACGAGCTTGTGCTCGAACGGATAGTTACCGTTCTCGATCTGCTCTTTCTGTGCCTCGAGCGCTTCCTTGCCGATGTAGTCGGCTTCCTTGTCGTCGGGGACGTGATAGCCGAGGTTCACCTGGAACGGCGAGGTCTCGTGGTCGAGGTCTTGCCCCCACGACATGATGCCTGCCGCGATACGGCGGTGGTGACCTGGAGCAATCTGCCGGCCGCCGTGTGCGACGACGCTGTCGTGAACCGGGTCCCACACCTGTTCGGCGTTCTCGTGGGCGTTCTTGACGTAGATCTCGAAGCCAGCCTCGCCGGAGAAGCCGGTCTGACTGATGAGAACCTCACAGCCGTTGATCTCGGCATCCATCAGGCCGTAGTAGGGGATGTCACTGACCTCCTCACCGACGACGTCGATCATCACATCCTCGGACTTGGGGCCCTGGATCTGCATCGGGGCGACGTCGATTTCGTCGATCTCGACGTCGAAGTCGTTGTCAACGTTGACGCCCTGTAGCCACTGCATCAGCGTCGAATCCGAAATGGAGAACCAGAACTCGTCGTCCTCGGGGCGCAGCAGAACGGGGTCGTTGAGAACGCCGCCGTCCTCGTTACAGAGGATGACGTACTTGCCGTCCATCGCGTCCATACCGGTGACGTCGCGGGTGACGACGTAGTTCGTGAGCGCCTCGGCGTCCGGTCCCTTGACTCGGATCTGCCGCTCGACGGCCACGTCCCACAGCGTCACGTCGTTGGTCAGGGCGTCGTACTCTGCCATCGCCCCGCCGTCCTCGGGTTCGACGAGCCCGCGCGGGTGGTAGAGCCGGTTGTAGACGGTACAGCGCCATGCCCCGTTCTCATTGAACGACTTGTGGAAGAACGGTGATTTCCGCACGCGGGTCGATACCAGCATCTCGATGCCGGGATCGCCAGTTTGCCGCAGGTTCCTTGGGACCATCCGGTCCGACTGATCCACACTCGGGTGGTTCGGGTGCTCTTGCTCGTTCGACATTCAACTTGACCGAAACAGTACCTGATTATAAAAGGTGACGGGGACCACAACAGGCGTTTAAATTCGGGGCGGTATCTGTCGAGGGCTAGAGCGCGTGTGTTATGTAGGCTGCGTGACGACAGTTAGTGTGGTCTCTCTACGCATCCGCCCTGGCCCCGCGGCCGCAGCTGCCTTCCGGTTCGGCATGATAGCGGCCGCTGTGGCCGGTCTCGCCGTGATTACTGGTCTGTACTGGCTCGGGACCCTGCCGCTCCCGGCTGTTGCCTACGCGGTGGTGTTCCTCTTTCCAGTGTACCTGGTCGTCGCCGCGGCCGCACTCAGCGTCTGGCTCGGCTACAGCAAGGACGTGACAGCGCTGCGACCGGTGAAGCGGGACGCCCGGTAACAGGGGTTATTAATCGGTGTCGATCTCGTCGCCCAGCGTCGCGGAGATGAGGTTGCCGACGCCGCGGCGGAGTCGCCCGCTCATTGCCGTTGAGGAGAGCCCCATTTCGGCTGCTACCTCGGACAGCGAGATATCCCGCGGCTCGTTAAAGTAGCCCTTCGCGTACGCGGTCGTGAGCGCCTCCTTCTGCTCGTCGGTCAGCCCGTAGGTCGGCTCGCCGACCTCTCCCCCGCCGCCTTTTCCAAACACCTCGACGATATCAAGCGCGATGTCGTTGGCGTTGGCGTACTCCCAGATCGTGTTGAGCGCCTGCCGGTCGGGGAGCAGCATCCGACTGAGCCAGCCGCCGCCTTTCGTCTCCGTCTGCATCATGAACCCGTTGACCGACGTAACCACCGGGCTGATCAGTTTCGTCTCCGTGGTATGCTCGATGTAGTAGATTCCAACCCCATCGGTCCAATCGACCCCTTCGTAGGCGGCGACCGTTGGGTCGCCGTTGAGCGCCGCCTCAAGCCGCTCGCGGTCGTCATACTCGATCAAGAATGGGAAGACCGTCGCCTCGGGGTCCGTGTTCGTCTGGGTGATAACCCGGATGTGGATGTCACCGAGTCGTTCGACCGTCGGCACTAAGGCCAGCCGCTCGTGCTTAACGTGGAGTTTAACAGTGATCGACATACCTCCTCTCTAGCCGGAGACTGCGACTGAACGCTGGTCTCGTCCGGTGGCTCTTGTCTCTAAATGGTGGTAGTGGTGTTTATATGTACGGGCGGCCAGCCACCGTGAACCCGTTCGAGAGCTGTCGTGTGTGACCACCCCACGTGAATTTACTGTTTGTGTGAAATACCGGGCGAGAATGTGGAACATACACAATAGCTATTTAAACAGAAGTACATGTACCCACGGCTTCTCATACTGTTCCCACCTCAACAATAGAATGTATGAGTGAGAGCCAACCCAGTGAGTCTTCACGAATCGACCAGCTGTATCTACCTGCGATGACGGCTCGGCCGACGTTCGGCCGGCTTGAAGCGTTTCTGAAGCGGCACTTCGGCCGCTACGGGCTCGTTCGGATTCCGTACGAGACGCTCCGAAGATAAGCTACCGTCCACTGATCACGGACTGCTACAGTTGCCCGCCCACGAAGACGGCAGTTCCTGAATTAACCAGGGTGGTTTTGCGGGGCTATTCTACACCGCCATCTAGCCGGTGACCAGTACGGAAGCCAGAGTCTAAATCCTCCGATATCGTTCATACGCTAAGCTGAGAGGCTATCGAATGAACGGTCATTGGGGTTGAATACAAGCCCACGGCTTGCGGAAAATGCAATGTCCGACAACACCGTTGCGGCGTACCTCGCAGAGCACCCGAAGATGACCGGCGTCCTGTTCACGGCCATGCTGCTGCTGTCGCAGGCAGGAGGAGTGATGGCAGGAGCTGGCCACTCCGTTGCTGGACCTTAGTTGTGAGGTTATGCAACTCAGTCACGGATCGAGCGCAAATCAAACGAATCGCTCCACTGTAGAGAGATTGTAGACTTCTTGCGGTTCTCATGAGATTGTATAGGCTGTGTTTCTGCTTCAAGATACTCCTGAAGCTCTTCAATTGAAACATTAAATGGGCCGATTTCTCCAGAGGAGAGGTAGTATTTTTTATTATCTTTGACGTACGGATAGTACATTGAACCTAGATGGTGGGTTCTGGTGGTGAATACTCTGATTTTGACATTAAAATGACTAGAACCTGTTGGAGTTATCATAGACATTATTGGTCCACCCGTTTCTGACTTTGTCACTTCAACTGAACCATCTCCAACTACTATGTAGTGCCGCCCCACCAGCGCGTCGTCCTTCACGAGCTCTACAGCCGCATCCAGCGGCCACCCACGGTTCAACAGCCGTGCGATATTTGTCCCGATCTGCGTCGCGAGGCTGTTGTGGACCTCTTCGAGCGTCACGATACCGGCGATGGCACCGGCGTCGACCAACGCCTGACCCTGTTTAAACGACCGGCAGCCGTTGAGTATGAACGCCGTGGTGCCAACCTCCTCAACGGTGCGGGCGTCGAGGTAGCCGTCCGACGCCTGGAGTCCGCGCTTGTCGACGTGGCCGATATAGTGGAGGAAGTCGGTGTCCGACTCAAAGAGCGTGCGCAACTCGGCACAGGTGAGGTCGGAGCGGAGTTCCACGTCGAAATCGAAGAGATCGCGCGTTCCGTAATGATCGCCAACCTCGAGTTCATCGAGCATCTCCTCGTCGTTACAGACGACGGAGACGGAGATGCGGCCGGGGGTGTCGGCGCGCAACTCAAGTTGGCGCTGGTAGGAGACTCGGGATCCCTTGTTGGCGTTGAGCGGGAAGCCGTCGCCGATATACGTCTGCGTGGTGGTGTCGGCGTCTGGGACGCGGATGATGTCGTCGGTGGCGACCGGTGCTGGGCCGGGCGTCGCGTCGTCCTGCGACTGCGTCCGGGCTCCGCCGCGGACGAAGTCGCCGGCTCGTGGCGACGGGACCGGTCCGCGGACGAATTCTTCGACGGCTGCTTGGGTATCGGTGGGAGCAGACGCGCGCTCGCTGACAGGGTCGCGGTCATTGAAAATACGGACGGTTGCGAGCTCGTTCGCCAGATGTGGTAGAACCGTCGCCCGTTCCATTTCGGGCACGATGTCGGCGGTGAGCCGCCACTCTGGGATCAGCGGCTCGACCTGTTCGTACGGGACGGAAAGGTAGGTACCGAGCTGTTCGGCCAGCGGCTGGTCGTACAGCGCCGCCCAGTCGAGATCAAGGCCGAGTCGGCCGGCCTCGCGCCGCTCGTGGAGATCGACCGGGTAGAATCCCTCGACGCGCGTGAGACAGTCCAGCGTGAACACCTGCCGGAGAAGCTGTGTCGCCTCGGTCGCGAACGCATCGGTGTCGAGTTCGTGCTCAACGCCGGCCCGGGTCGTCAGTCGCGGCGTGTCGCCGGGGACGAGCTCAGCACCGAGGTAATGCGCCAGCGGCGCGGCGGGATATACGTACTCAACCGCAGGCGGGAGTTCGATACGGACGCCGGTGTCGGGGCGTCGTGTGCCGCCTGGAAGCGCCACCTCGTCCCCGAACTCGACAAGCGGCGGGTGGCCCCGCAGCGTCGGGAACGACCGCTCGCAGGAGGTCGTCTTCAGCGCGGCCCCGAACTCAGAGACGACCGTCATGAGGTCCTCGGGGTCACGCGTGGTGGTGAGCGTCCGTGCCGGCTGTTTGTGCAGCGACCGCGCTCCGAGCGCCACAGACTCGACGTCGGGGAAGCGCACGACCGTCTCGGTGTCGGTCGTACGCACCTCGACGCGGCTCTGTGCGCAGACGAACAACTTGAGCGGCGTTGAGGTGAGTTCGACGGTGTACGGACCGGGCACCGCGACGGAGAGCCCCTCATCGTCCTCGGCGGCCGCAACCATCGACCCGTCGGGGCTGCGAACGTACGCACCCAGCCGGAGAGGAAAGCTCAGCTCGTTCGTTCCGGCACGGGCGGCACTGTCGACGGGGAAACACCACAGGACCGACTCAACGGCGATCGGCTCGACCGTCGGCGTCTCGTCCGTCAGGATGCGGAACTGCACGTCCTCAACGGGATCGTCGACGCGGACGCCCCGGGGTCCGTCACAGGCGACGAACTGCGGCGTGAAGTGGGTCTGGTTCTGGTCCATGCTCGGGGGAAGACTGGCGCACAGCGGAAGCCAGTCTATTTCGTGTGTACCTATGTATAGCCGTGGATGGCTTAAAGATGGGACACGATGTGTTCATCTGAGCTCGGGGCGCGTGTTGGCCACCCGAATAAGGGCGGGAAGTCGCCTCCCGGGCGGCTAGCGGCAGACCAAATTGGAGTAGAGTGGGCCACAGCGAGCGAGCAGCCTATCGGCGGCCGTTCGAAACCCCCGTGAGCAGCGTCGGTACTCGACTTCTTAGGGAGGGACAGAGTAGGCAGGCGGAACTCGTCGACGGCACCGAATCTGTGTCGGGCTGGCCGGGATGTCATGTCTTCGCGGCCACGAGCAGCGTCGCTCTGTTCGTCCAGTGCCCTGCAAGATCTCGCGGAACGAGATCCCGGAGCCGCCGTTGAGCCCCGTCTCCGGTTCACTCACGACCCTGAGAATCACCGGTCACGTTTACCCAAGAACCTGGCAACGGGGGTAATCTCGCTCACACGAGTCTGCCCCGCAACAGCGACCGCGAACCAACACGAACTCACCATCTGCAAGGCTGGTGCCACGGGCGACGACGTGTATCAGGACGACGCCCGTTCGAACAGCGAGGACGAACTGTGTGGCGACGGAGGACACGACCACAAGGCCACCCCGACGACAAGCGAGAACAGGGACGGCACGAGCGCGGCGCCGCCGAAGAGAGCGACCAGCCCGGCGAGGCGATACGTCTCGGCGAAGACCTGGCCGGAGTCGAGACCGCCACTCCGGTGGTCAATGAACGGATACGAAGAGCTACCGCGCCCTCGTGCTCATATCGGCGGTGTCACCGTTCCGGTCTCCGGCGACCAGCCGCTGGAGCGACACCGGTCAGGCATCGGAGCCACCAGTCGCCGCCGGGCTGCGAGTCGCGGCGCTTTTTCCGGCCCTCTCCGAACGGAGCCCAGGATGGATCGCCACGTGAGCGTCGATGGCCGGGGACGCGGGTATCTCCCGGTCCTGCTCGCAGGCGGGATCTGGTTCGTTGCTAAACTCTTGCGCTATGCGTTTCCGCCGCTGTTCCCGACGTTTCGTGATGCCTTTGCCGTCCCGAACGCCTGGCTCGGCGGCGCGTTCAGCGCGATGATGTTCGTGTACGCGCTGATGCAGTTCCCCAGCGGCGCGCTCGCCGACCGGCTGGACGACGTGCGCGTGCTTGCGGCGGGGGCGGTCGTGGCCGCTGGCGGGGCCGGGCTCCTTGTCGCCCCGCCGTCGTTTCCGCTGCTCGTCGGCGCAATGCTGTGTGTCGGGGTGGGAACGGGTGTCCACAAGACCGTCTCAGTCGGCCTACTCAACCGGCTTTACCCGGCAACGACGGGGCGCGCACTCGGCGTGTTCGACACCTTCGGCACGGCGGGTGGCGTCGTCGCACCGGGGGCAGTGGTGGCCGCGCTGGCGGTCGCCAGCTGGCAGGCGGCGTTCCTTACGGCCGGGCTGCTCGGTGGCGCGCTCACCGTTGGTCTGCTGGTCGCGGTCCCCCGCGCAGACGGCACGACCACGTCACCGCGGGCTGCCGTCGAAACGCTCGCAGTCCGGCCGTATCTCGGCCCGTTTCGCGACGCTCGCTTCCTACTGTTCGTCGGCGTCACGCTCTGCTTCAGTTTCGCGTACAACGGCGCGGTTGCCTTCCTCCCGCTGTATCTCGTCGAAGCGGGACTCTCGGAGACGGCTGCCTCCGGCCTGTATAGTCTTCTCTTCATCGTGAGCGTAATCCAAGTCGCGACGGGTGACCTCTCGGACCGGCTGGGACGCCTCCCGCTCGCAACTAGCGTGCTCGTGCTCGCGACGGCGGCGCTCGCCGGCCTGGTTCTCGGCGCCGGCCGGGGCATATTGCTGCTCGGGGCCGCAGTCGTCGTGTTCGGCATTGGCAGCCACGGCTTCCGACCCGTCCGGGGTGCATATCTCTCGGTCGCCATCCCCGATGAGGTGGCCGGCGGGGGCCTGGGGCTCGTGCGGACGCTCCTGATGGGCGTCGGTGCCGCCGCTCCGGCGGTTGTGGGCGTCCTTGCCGACCGGGCGAGCCTGCGGGCCGGGTTCGCACTGCTCGCGGTCGTGATGGCGCTGGGAGCCGTGCTCGCGGCCGTGCGGCTGGCGGTCGAGTAAGTTACGCGTCGTCGAGTCGTTCCTGCCACGCCTGGACCGTCGCCATCAACTCGACCGGCGGCGTCTCGTTGACGTCCACGTCGCGGAGTTCATCGAGTACGGCCTCGGCGTCCGGGTCCAAGCCGCCGTCAGCAGTAGGGGACGTGGGGCTCTCAGCCGCGCGCTGTCGAAACTGGCCACTTCCGAGATCGAACGTTGCCTGCACTGTACCGGCTGATGAAGAGCCCTTCGCCTCGATGGCTTTCTCCTCGCGAAGCCGATCGAGAACGGCCCGGGCGCGTGAGACGACCGGGTCCGGTACGCCCGCAAGCTCGGCGACGTGGACGCCGTACGAGCGGTCCGTCGCACCCTCGGTGACCGTCCGGAGAAAGGTCACATCCTCGCCCGACTCGTCCACCGCCACGTGGACGTTCGCCACGCGATCGAGATGATCGGCCAGCGCGGTGAGTTCGTGATAGTGGGTGGCAAACAGGGTCTTCGCGCCCACCTCGTTGTGGAGGTACTCGGTCGCAGCCCAGGCGATGGATATACCATCGTACGTCGCTGTCCCCCGGCCGACTTCGTCAAGGATAACCAGCGAATCCGCGGTCGCGGAGTGGAGAATATTCGAGAGCTCCTGCATCTCGACCATGAACGTTGAGCGGCCGGCCGCGAGTTCGTCGAGCGCGCCCACCCTGGTGAATACGCCGTCGACGAGTCCTACCTCGGCGGCGGCAGCAGGGACGAAGCTCCCGGTCTGTGCGAGCAGCGTGATCAGGGCGGCCTGGCGCATATAGGTTGACTTGCCGCTCATGTTCGGGCCGGTCACCAGCAGGAAGCGGCGGTCGCGGTCGAGATGCAGGTCGTTGGGGACGAACTCGACGGACTGTTCGACGACTGGGTGGCGACCCGCCTCGACGGAGAGGGTGTCGTCGTCGGTCAGCTGGGGGCGCGTCCAGTCGTGGCGGACGGCGTGGGTGGCCAGCGAGCAGTAGCAGTCGAGCTCCGCGAGCGCCGCACCCACGTCTTGGAGGAGCCCGGCCGCGGCCGCGAGTCGGTCGCGAAGCTCACAGAAGAGTTCGTACTCGAGGTCACCGCGCCGCTCTTCAAGCCTGAGAATCTCGCGTTCACGGTCGTCGAGTTCCGATGTGGTAAATCGCTTCGAGTTCTTGAGCGTCTTGATCTCCGTGTAGTGGTCGGGGACCTCGTCGGCGACGGACTGGCCCACCTGGATGTAGTAGCCATCAGTCGCGTTGCGGTCGACAGACAGGTGTGAGAGGCCGTGATCGGTCGCCTCGCGCTCGGCGAGCGTGTTGACCCACTCAAGCTCTGCATCGTGTCGCTCGACCAGTTCGGCCAGCTCCTCGTCGTACGCGGGGCGGATGAGCCCACCCTCAGTGAGGGTGCCCGGCGGGTCTGCGGCCAATGCGTCGTCCAGCTCCGCGTAAACGCTCGCGACCGCGTCAGGCTCGAGGTCAGCGAGGACATCGGCGACCGCCGAGTCAGCCAGTCGAGGGCTCGAGGCGACGGCCTCGCGGAGGTCCGGAACGAGCGCGAGCGTGTCCCGGATCCGGGCGGCGCCTGGCCCATCGAGGCTCCCCGACACAGCGCGGGCGGCGAGTCGTTCGAGATCGTACGCACTGTTGAGGAGTTCACGGATGCGTTCTCGGCTCATCGCATCGCTCGCGAGTGCGTCAACGGCGGCTTGACGCGCCTCGAGGTCACCGCGTCGACGGATGGGCCGGGCGAGCCACTCTTTCAGCAGGCGGCCGCCTGCACTCGTTGCCGTGTGGTCGACGGTCTCGAACAGCGAGACGCCGTTGGCCGTCATCGGCTCCGTCACTTCGAGGTTGCGCTGTGTGGTTGCGTCGAGCGTCACATGCTCGTCGGGTTCGTACCGGCGCAGTCGGGTAATGGAGGCCAAGACCCCGACACCGGTCGCTGCGACGTACGCAAGCGCGGCGCCGGCGGCCTGCATGGCCGCATCCGTCGCGAGACCGACGCTGTCGGGCGCGGTGCCGAACTGCTCGCGCAGGGTGTGGCGGGCGCGACCGGGTGCGAAATCGTCCGTCGCGTGCAGCGTCAGCGTGGCGTCGATCCGCTCGCGGACCGCGTCGAGAAACTCGTCGTCGCCACGGAGAGCGGGGCCGGGCAGGAGTTCGGTTGGCCCGAACCGGTACACTTCGGTGAGCGCCCGCGTCCGTGCGTTCTGGCCCGCCAGCGCGGTGACGTGGAACCGGCCGGTCGTCACGTCACAGAAGGCCAGCCCGTAGGTGTCTTCTGGCCCGCTGGCGTCGTGAACGACGGTCGCCAGATACTGCGTGTCGTCGTCGCTGGGGTCGACGAGCGTCCCCGGCGTCACGACGCGCGAGACGCGCCGCTCGTGCCCGCCGTCGACTTCGTGCTGGTCGGCGACTGCGACCCGGTAGCCCCGCTCGACGAGCGCCGTCAGGTAGGGATCGAGGTCAGCGACCGGGACACCGGCCATCTCGTAGGCTTCGCCGCCCGACGACCGTTCGGAGATCTTCAGGTCGAGTTCCTCGCCGACGGTCGCAGCGTCATCGCCGAAGAACTCGTAGAAGTCGCCCATCTGCATCGCCAGCAGATCCGCCTCGGACTCGCGTTTCAGCTCGAAGAACTCGCCGACGATTCCCTCCGCCATTGACGACCGTGGTGTCCCTCTGAGTATGAAGCTGTGGATGTGCGCCGAGCCACCGAGGTTTTGTGACTCCGTCGGCTACCGTCCACTGTGAGACACCTCGGACTGAAAGCACGGATGGCGGTCGTCGGCTCGCTGCTGTTCGGGTTCTATGCCGTTGCGGCGGCCGTCCTACTGGCGATGTTTGGGTCAAGCTTCCTGCCGCTCGTCCTCGTTGGGAGCGTCCTCTTCGTCGGCGTGCAGTACAAAGTCGGCAAGTGGGCCGCGCTCCGCAGCGTCGGCGCCGAAGACATGTCGACTGAGCGGTACGGCTACATCCACGAGCAGGTAGAGCGGCTTGCCGCCGATATGAACGTCGAGAAGCCGACGCTGAAGATCGCGCGGATGGGCGTCCCCAACGCCTTCGCCGTCGGCCGGAAGGGTGCGGGGACCGTCGTGGTGAGCGAAGAGCTCATCCACACGCTTGAGCCGGACGAACTCGAGGGGGTGCTCGCACATGAACTGGCCCACATTGCTAACCGCGACGTGGTGATGATGGTACTCGGCCAGGGGATCGCCTCCATCGTCGCCATCGTCGCCCAGTGGGTCGTGCTTCTGACCGGCGACAACGAGATCGTCGACTTGTTCCTCGCGATCGTCGTCGGCCAGCTCGTCCAGCTGTTCGTCATGGTATTTGTCCTCGCTATCTCTCGCTATCGGGAGTACGTCGCCGACAGCGACGCGAGTCGGGTGATCGGCGGCGGTGAACCGCTCGCACGGGCGCTCGAGAAGATCAGCCGCGGCAACGAGCGAGCGAACGAATCGGCGATCGACGAGCAGGTGAACGCGCTGTGTATCTTCGGTGACGGCGCCGGGCTCGCGAAGCTCTTCTCGACACACCCGCCGGTCGAGAAGCGTATCGAACGGCTCCGCGCGTAGATGGCCATCGACCCCCGAACGCTTGCGGCGGCCGTGCTGGGCGTCCTCTTGGGTGGGCTCTTTCTCGCCGCGCCGGGAGCAGTCCTCACCGCATATCGAGTCGGCCGTGCCCCCGATCGAAGCGGCGAGTACGGGAGCGACGACCAGAGCGGACGGCTCGCGCTCATCGTCCGTGCGGTGGGTGTCGGCCTCGTCGTCGCCGGCGCGTACTTCGGTGCCGTTGCCGCCGGCCTCGTCTGACCACCCCCGACGGAACGGCTTTGCCCCCGTGCTCGGTAGCACGCCCATGACCCACGAGCCGGTCGAGGTGACGGTCGAGCTCTCACCGGAGACGGTCGACGCGCTCGGCGATGAGCCCGGGACGCGACTCGCAGAGCTGGCTGCCGACGAGGCGCAGATATGTCGCTCGGTCGAGCGGTACGTCGACGGCGACGAGCCGGTCGACCGCGCGACGGTTGCGGAGATTCCCCCACCCATCGGCGCGCTGCTCGGCTTCGAGCCCGTCGAGATGGAGCCCGGCAGCGTCACGCTGGCGATGGACGCGAGCCCGCGGTTCGCCAACCCAATGGGGACGCTCCACGGCGGCGTCCTCTGTGACCTGGGCGACGCCGCGATGGGCTACTCGTACGCGAGCACCCTAGCCGAGGACGAGTCGTTCACCACCCTCGAACTCGACGTGAAGTTCCTCAAGCCGGTGTGGGACGGTCGGCTCACGGCGGCGGGGAACGTCCGCAAAGGCGGTCGTACGGTCGGGCTGGTCGAGTGTGACGTGACCGACGAGTCGGGATCGCTGGTCGCCCGTCTCGAGAGCGTCTGTCTCACCCTGCGGGGCGAAGACGCGGCCGGGCGGTGAGCTACCGCCCTGGCGCGAACGCCGACGGCGAGGGGTCGAACTCGGCGAGGCGGGCGCCGCAGTCGCGGCACTCGACGGCGACGACATCAGCCGAGCCACAGCAGGATGTCACGGTGTCCTCGGATGCGTCGGTCGGGCCGTGTATGAAGCCTCAACTACGGCACCCTGGCCTACTCGTCGGCCGCCGTCGTCCGGGCCAAGTGGTTCGTCGACAGCCTTGTCATGTGCTGCGATCATCCGCGGACGGGAACGATCGCTTAGGTGACCGTCCGGTACAAGCGGTCGGTCACGAGCCTTGCGTCGCCCGCCTGGTGCCAGGCTATGCGCAAGCGGACCGACAGGGGGTCACGGGTGGCAGTCGATTACGACGTCGAGAAGCCGCCATCGACTCGGAGCCCCTCGCCGGTGATGTATGAGGCACGGTCGCTGGCGAGGAATTCGATGGCGTCGGCAATCTCCTCGGGTTCGCCGAGCCGCCCTAATGGATATCGCTTCAGCATGATTTCCTTTGCCTTCTCCGGGTCGTCACGGGTAGCGAAGAACTGTCGGCCGAGCTCTG
>CAYZJQ010000070.1:0-4706 GCA_964478805.1 uncultured Halobacteriales archaeon
TGGACACAGCTGTCCTTCTGGGTCGGACAGGTGGCCGTCGAGACGCTGTTGACTGTGCCGGGTGCGGGGCCACGGCTCGCGCAGGGCCTCGTTGGTGGATTCACGCTGTCACAGACGACGCTTGAACGGGCACACACGCTCCACCGTGCGGTCGTCTGGCTGACGGTGCTGGCGCTCGCGGGGTGGGGCGGACGGGCGGCGTGGACGCACAGAAACCGATCTACCCTGGGCGAGTCGTGACCGGCACCGACAGACCGGGGCTTTATCGCGCCCGGCGGCCGACCTTCACGCAATGCGAGCAAAGGACATCCGCGCGAAGGCCGGGCGCGAGCCGATCACGATGCTCACCGCCTACGACGCGCCGACGGCCGAGGTGGTCGACAACGCGGGTATCGACGTGGTGCTCGTCGGCGATTCGGTCGGCAACACGCAGCTTGGCTACGACTCGACGCTTCCGGTCACGCTTGAGCAGATGGCGAGTCACACCGCTGCGGTGGCGCGGGCAGTCACCGACGCGATGGTGCTCGCCGATATGCCGTTTCTCTCATACGGGTCGAGCTTGGAGACCGGGATCGAGAACTGCGGCCGGATGGTGAAAGAAGCCGGTGCCGACGGGGTGAAACTCGAGTCGGGCCCCCACACCGTCGAGTTGACCGATCGGCTGACCGATCTGGGCATACCGACACAGGCACATCTCGGGCTCACGCCACAACACGAGAACGAGACAGGACTGTTCCGGCAGGGGACCGACGCCGAGGGCGCCGAGGCTATCCTCGATCTCGCAAGGGCCCACGAGGAGGCCGGCGCGTTCTCGCTTGTCCTCGAGCACGTTCCGGCGAACCTCGCCGCGGCGGTGACCGAACAGCTCACCATCCCGACCATCGGTATCGGCGCCGGCCCAGACTGTGACGGGCAGGTGCTCGTCGTGGACGAAGTGATCGGCCGCTCCGACGGGACCGCGCCGTTCTCGCGGTCGTGGGGCGACGTGCGCGGCGAGATGGAACGGGCTGTCGCCGAGTATAAGCAGGCCGTTGAAGCAGGCTCGTTCCCGGCCGCGGAACACAGTCACGACGAACCCGATCTTGAGGACCTCGACTAAGTCCCGGCGAGGAACTGTCCGACGCGTGTGTTCCACGCCGCGGGGCGCTCAAGCATGGACAGGTGGGCACAGTCGTCGAGCAACGCGGTCGTACACGCCGAGAGATGCTCGCCGAGATACTCGGTGAACGCCGGCGGAGTCATCCCGTCGTGCTCGCCAGTGAGCGCGAGTGTAGGAGTTGTAATCGCATCGAGGCGGGGGCGCACGTCGAACCGATCGCAGGTGCGGAAGTCCTGGAGCGTCACGGGTTGGCCGGTCTCGTGCATCGCGGTCGTCGCGGTTTGGAATCGCGCCTGGGTGGGGTCGTGAAAGAGCAGGTCCGGTGCCGAGAGCGCCTCGACGGCCGCTGTGAAGTCGGTCTCGAGTAGCGAGAGCAGGTCATCGCCTACGCTGAGTTTCGCGCCCGTCCCACAGAGTACGAGCGCGTCGGGCTCGAGGTCGTGTTCAAGCGTTGCCCACAGCACGACCGCCCCGCCCATCGAGTTGCCGACGACGGTCCGAGCACCGGTCTCGGCTGCGACCGCGACCACGGCGGTGGCGTAGGCGTCGAGGGTCTCTCTCCCAGGGGGACCGGTAGCTGCAGCGCTCGCGCCGTGACCCGGTAGGTCGACCGCGACTGCCGAGCCAACACCGTCGGGCCCACACTGGTGTGTCCACACGCGGTGGTCGCCGCCGGCCCCGTGAACGTAGAGGATGGGCGCCTCGCCGGTGTCGGTCTGCCGGTACGCGACTCGTCGCCCCTCGTGTGTCAGCGTCTCCATATGCGGGCGTAGCCGCCTCGATGCTTGAACCCGCCGACGCGTTCTTGAGGTCTGAACCGCAAACAAAGAACGAGCAGATTGATTTATGTCAGCAGGGTATTTTTGCGATGTATTTAAATACTAAAAGCACTAACGTAGGGTTAGCATGAGTGGATTTACTGAGCGGTTCGCCCGCCGTGAGAACGTCGTCGCTACCCGATACGAGGACGGCGACATGGTCGGGTTCGTTGTTGACCTCGGTGGTGCCGCTGAGGCGAGCGCCGATGTGGTCGACGGGACGGCCATCGTCGTCCGCGGCGACGACCAGTACGAGTTCGCGGTCCCTGACGGTGAGGCGACCGTGGCGGTCAACAACGGTGTGGTCACCGTGGAGGTGCACCGATGAGCGCGAAGCTCGTTGTCAAGCCGATGAAGCAAAGCGAGGCCGGCCGCGGCCTCGCCGCCGTCGACCGCGAGGCGATGGAAGAGCTCGGCCTCGAGAACGGCGACTACGTCCTGATTGAGGGGAAGGAGGGCCGCGCAGTCGCGCGCGTCTGGCCTGGCTATCCCGAGGATACCGGTGCTGGCGTGGTGCGCATCGATGGCCGGCTCCGCTCAGAGGCGGGTGTCGGCATCGATGACCGTGTGGCTCTCGAGAAGGCAGACGTCAAGCCCGCGAAGTCGATCACCGTCGCCTTGCCGTCGAACCTGCGCATCCGCGGGAACATCGGCCAACCGATCCGCGACAAGCTCAGCGGGCAGGCCGTCACACGCGGGCAACAGGTGCCGTTCTCGTTCGGCTTCGGCGCCTTCTCCTCGATGGGGGGCCAGCAGATCCCGATGAGGATCGCCGAGACCGACCCGGCGGGAACGGTCGTCGTGACCGACTCGACGGAGGTGAACGTCGCCGAACAACCGGCCGAGCAGATCGTCGACCAGGGTACAGGGGCAAGGGGAAGCCGCGGTGGCACCCCCTCGGTCACCTACGAGGACATCGGTGGACTGGACGACGAACTCGAGCAGGTGCGCGAGATGATCGAGCTACCGATGCGCCACCCCGAGTTGTTCCAACAGCTCGGGATCGAGCCGCCGAAAGGGGTTCTGCTGCACGGCCCGCCGGGCACCGGCAAGACGCTCATCGCAAAGGCCGTCGCCAACGAGATCGACGCGTACTTCACCGACATCTCGGGCCCCGAAATCATGTCGAAGTACTACGGCGAAAGCGAAGAGCAGCTGCGCGAGATCTTTGAGGACGCCGAGGAGAACGAGCCGGCTATCGTCTTCATTGACGAACTCGACTCGATCGCGCCCAAGCGTGGTGAGACGTCCGGTGACGTCGAGCGGCGCGTCGTCGCCCAGCTCCTGTCGATGATGGACGGGCTCGACGAGCGTGGCCAAGTGACCGTCATCGGAGCGACCAATCGTGTCGACGCCATCGACCCTGCCTTGCGGCGCGGAGGGCGCTTCGACCGCGAAATCGAGGTCGGTGTCCCGGACAAGACGGGCCGTAAGGAAATCCTCCAGGTCCACACCCGTGGGATGCCCCTCGCGGAGGGGATCGACCTAGATAAGTACGCCGACTCCACTCATGGGTTTGTCGGGGCAGATCTTGAGTCGCTGGCCAAAGAGGGTGCGATGAACGCGCTCCGGCGCGTTCGTCCCCAGCTCGACCTCGAGGCCGACGAGATCGACGCCGAGGTGCTCGATTCCATCGAGGTGACTGAGGGAGACTTCAAGGACGCAATGAAGGGCATCACGCCCAGCGCGATGCGTGAGGTGTTCGTTGAAGTCCCTGACGTGACTTGGAACGACGTTGGCGGGCTCGAGGACACCAAAGAGCGGCTCCGCGAGACAATCCAATGGCCACTCGACTACCCGGAAGTATTCGAGCAGATGGACCTCGAGGCCGCGAAGGGCGTGTTGATGTACGGGCCACCGGGCACCGGCAAGACGCTGCTTGCGAAGGCCGTCGCCAACGAAGCGGAGAGCAACTTCATTTCCATCAAAGGGCCTGAACTGCTAAACAAGTACGTCGGCGAGTCCGAGAAGGGGGTCCGGGAGGTATTCGAGAAGGCACGGTCGAACGCCCCAACCGTGATATTCTTTGACGAGATCGACTCGATCGCCGGCCAGCGTGGGCGCAACCAGAGCGATTCCGGCGTTGGCGAGCGGGTCGTCTCGCAGCTACTCACTGAACTCGACGGGCTCGAGGAACTCGAAGACGTGGTCGTGATCGCGACGACAAACCGGCCGGACCTCATCGACTCGGCGCTGTTGCGTCCGGGGCGACTGGACCGACACGTCCACGTTCCCGTTCCGGACGAGGAGGCCCGCCGGAAGATCTTTGAGGTCCACACGCGGGACAAGCCGCTGGCCGACGACGTCGACCTCGGGACGCTCGCGCGGCGGACCGAGGGGTACGTCGGCGCGGACCTCGAGGCGGTCTGTCGCGAGGCGTCGCTCGCCGCGACCCGCGAGTTCATCCACAGCGTCGACGCCGACGAGGCCGCGACCTCCGTGGGAAACGTCCGTGTCACGATGGAGCACTTCGAGCAGGCGCTCGACGAGGTGAGGGCCAGCGTCGACGAAGAGATGAAAAAACAGTACGACGAGATGGAAGAACGGTTCGGCAAGGAGGAGCCGGATCGCCAGGAAGTCTCGCGCACCTTCCAGTAGACCCGGGTGAACGCGCAGGCGGGTCGGGGGCGACCCGCTGTGTTCAGCCGTGTGCCGAGAGACATCCCCGCCCTGAGCGTCTTCGGACCGAGCGCGGCGGTGCAGCGGTCGCAGGACGGACCGCCAGCATCACTGCGGAGTAACGAGCACTGAACATCGGATCGGCGTCATCGTTTTCACCTAGTAGCCGA
>CAYZJQ010000070.1:4806-13517 GCA_964478805.1 uncultured Halobacteriales archaeon
GGATCGGCGTCATCGTTTTCACCTAGTAGCCGATGTATACGGTTATGAGTTCAGCCGAGACGGCGCCACCCGTCGACATCACGGAGTCGGCTGCTGACCAGGCGCTCGACCTCCTGACGGGCGAGGGGTTGGACACCGACGTGGCCGGGCTGCGCCTGTTCGTTCAACAGGGTGGGTGTGCCGGCCTCTCTTATGGGATGCGCTTCGACGACGCGCCCGAGGATGATGACACGATCGTCGAGGGACACGGCCTGCGCGTGTTCGTCGACCCCGCGAGCCTGAAGTACATCGGCGGCGCGACGCTCGATTTCGAGGGCGGTCTGCAGGGGAAAGGGTTCTCTGTAGAGAACCCGAACGCCGAAAGCGAGTGCGGGTGCGGCGAGAGCTTCCGCACCTAATCTTCGAGTTCGAACGCGACCTCCACTTCAGCCTGGTACTCACGCCCCTCAACTGAGCCGACCTCGACGCCCATCTCCTCGACCTCGACCCACATCACGTTGTCTAGGGTCGCCTCCGCCCGGTCGACGGCATCGTCGACGGCGTGGTCGAAGCTCTCGGTGCTGCGCCCGATCAGCGTAATCTTCTTGAACACCATCGCGGGCTGGTTCGGCTGCGCGCGTGGTAAAGCTACCTCCGGGCTACGCGTCGCGCTTGCGCGCCTCCAGACGGTCGGCTAGGGCCCCCACGACGTCCGACAGATGGGCCGTGCCCCAGACGGCGACGATAATCGCACCGACGGTGTCAAACACCAAATCGAGCATGGTGTCGCCAAGGCCATACTGGACGAGGATTGCCCCTTCGCTGCCGAACAGGGCGGCCACCTCGCCGATCGTGAACTCAAGTACCTCCCAGAAGACGCCGAAGGCGAGGGTCACAAGCAGGATGAACACGAACATGAACTGCCGTGGGAGGCGGACCCGGTCGTCGTGGACATCGACCGCGCGGGCAACCGAGTAACCCGCCGCGGCGACGACGCTCGCCGACAGCGCGTGGGTCATGTGGTCCCACCACCATGTCTCCTTGTAGAAACTGCCGTCGGTGACCGGTACCCCAACCGCATTCAATCCAGTGACGACAGGGGCTGGAAACCCGACTGTTCCGAGCGCGTGGAGAAAAACGGCGGCGGTGATCCACAGCGTCAGGCCGGCGTCCATCGGGATGCCATAGTCACGTTCGAGATACGCGGGGACGCGGGTCACCGCGATGCCGACAAGACTGTTGACCACGATCCCCGGCTCGCCGCGGTCCAGCCCGATAAAGAACATTCCGATAAGGCCGATCTCCATCGCACGGACGAGCAGCCGCTGGTGACGCTCGGTGAGGCCGACGCGCTCGCGGAGCCTCACGGGCGCACCTCCGTTGGGTCTGCGTCCTCGAACTCCTCGATAACCCCCTCGCCGCGGCGCTGTCGTCGGAAGTAGCCCTCGAAGACGACGCCGGCGCCGATTCCAGCGAGGAAAGAGGCGACGAACTCGAGCATGAGGCTCCGTTCGGCGGCGGCCAGTGCCGCCTCCGACGCGTCGAGCCCAGCGGGCGGGAGCAGCAGCGTGGTGCCGAGCAACACGTCCGAGCCGTAGCGGACTACCGCCCACAACCCCGCCGCGGCCATCGTGGTGACGATGACGAACGCGACGGCAAAGCGGTCGTTCATCTCAACGGTGGTGAGCAGATGAAGCTCCACGGCAACCACCAGAGCCAGTGCCGCGACGGCGGTGTAGGTGACGAGATCCGCACGGAGCGCGACGAACTCGACGAGGACACGGACGACGAGCGGTAGCGTCGCGAGCCCAAGCACTTCCCAAGGGAGCATCGCCGTCGGGTCGCGAAAGCGCAGCGGCGGGACGAGCGCGAGCGCGACGACGACGAGCGCGAAGCCAGCCCACAGCGGCGCGACCGCGATGCCGTTCGCCACCGCGGCAGCGAAAGCGACCCCGACGACAAGCCACGCGATAACGGCATTCGTGCGTGCGTCCTCGAGCACGCTCCCGATGCCCGACCGTGTCATACCAGTCGGTACCGCTCGGGCCCGTTTAGCCCTACTGGCTTGCGACCGCTACCACAGCAGGTAGACACCGGTGTACCCAAGGGCGGCCAGCGTCACTGCCGTCAGACCAGTGACAACGACCGCGAGCGGCTGCTCGCGGAGGTCACCGAGCGACGACACCTCGATGCCCGGCCACGGTGCCGCCGCTGCGAGTCCGACGCCGACCAACGGGAACACGAAGTGGTAACACACGTCCAGCGTCGGTGGCGGGAGCAGGACCGCGCTGCCCGCAAAGCCGAGCCCGAGCGCGGCCCGGCCGCGCAAATGGGTCCGCAGCGTCGGTCGTCCCCCGGTTATCCACAGGTAGACCGCCAGTGCGAGCCAGAACGTCGCGAGCTCAAGGAACAGTGGGGCAAGCAGGTTCAGCGTCGGGTCGGCAAAGAGGTCGGGCCGGGCAGCGACGAGCGTCGCATCAAGCGGGTAGAGAACGGCCGGTGGCTCCCCGGTGAGAAAATCCCCCGGCGGATGAGCCAGCAGCCCAATCACGGCCGCAACGGCCACCTCACCCGTGGCGATTCCAGCCCGACGAGCGCCGATGGCGGTGCCGGCAACGACGGCGGCGAACAGCGCCATCACGCCTGCCGCGAGTGCCCCCGTCGCCAGCGCGGCGATAATAATCAAGACCGCGAGCCACGCGGCGCCGGCAACCCGATAGCGACCGTCACCCGATGCAAGCGCGCCGGCCGCAAGCGCAGCGACGGCCCCGACGAGAAACGAGTGGGTGACGACGCGGTGAACGGTCGTGCTGGCCGACCAGAACCCCGTCGCCGCGCCCATGGCGGTGTCGGCGCCAACGAACCCAACGAACGCGTAGGCCATGTCGACGTCCGGCGCGAGTCCGAAGATAGCGGCCAGAAGGCCGACAGACAGCGCCCGCTCGCGCGACCAGCCAGCCACGTGGGCGAAGCCGGCCGCGAGCGCAAACGCGACGAGCCCGTGGCCGATGAACACGCACGTCCTACTCAGCCGAGTGACAAAAGCCGAGCGGCTTGCGTGCTAGCACGGCACAGTCGTCAGATCCCGTCCCCAGACGACCTGTTGGACGCAGCCTCCGCTTTCCGCGTCCACTTTTTCTCGATCTCGGCGTTGCCCCGCACCACGGTATCCCCGTCCACGTCGAGCCGGGTTTTGCGCAGTTCGATGGCTTTCACCTCGCCGACGGTGCCGCCGATGTCGACCTGGTAGCCGGGATTGAAATCCGGGTCGCGAAGCAGATAGACACCGGCAACGGCGTCGGCGATCATCCCTGAGAGCGCGTAGGAGACACCGAGCGCGAGGAAGCCGGTAGCGGTGCCGAGCGACGCGGCGATGCCGTCGAGTCCGACGATAGCCAGAAACGAGAGGCCGACGCCGAACCACAGAAACACCAGAACGATAGTAGAGAGGAACTGCCGGTACACCGGTGACTCGCCTGGAAGCGCGCGCTTCAGCGTGAACCCGACAACCGCCATCACGAGCTTGACGCCGACCGCAGCAATAACGAGAAAGGCGGTTCCAGCGACGATATTCGGCAACGCGGCGACGAAGTCGTTCGCGAACTGACGCAGCGCGAACGCGACCACGTCGCCGACGGAGCCTGCGGGAGGTGCCGACTGTGGTGTGGTCTCTTGAAGCATACCTGTCGCTCACCGGGAGCGGCCGAAAAACCACCCGACTCGGCTACGGGGCCTCGAGCGTTCCGGCGTCGGGGTGGAGCACGTCGTACCCGTCATCGTGGACTGCGACCACCGCCCAGTCGTAGGGGTGGTCGGCAGCGAGCAACTCGTCGCGGACCGTCTCCGCGCGCCGCGCCTCGGCGACGAAACACCGGAAGCGGCCGGTATCCGCGGCTTCCGAGGGCGGGTCCGTCGTCACGTGAACCGTCCGCCATTTCCGAGTCGCGCGGAGTTCGCCGTTGGCCCGCTCCACCTCGTAGCCGAGGTCCCGGAAGATCGATTCGGCCTGCTGTGCGAGTCGGCTCGTGGCTGCACCCATTCGTACTGATTTTCGCGTACGGTGTGTTAACGCTTTGCACCTGACAACCAGCGTATGGATGCGGCCGGTGAACGGCTCGCGTGCGGCCCGTCGCGGGTCGATGGTCGGCCCGGCTACTCGTGGGCTGCGTCCCACTCGTCCGGGCGCTTGAAGTTCTCACAGTCGTTACACTGGACTCGGCCCATCGCGTCCATGGCGTTCGAAAAGGAGCCACAGTTGCCGCAGGCGTAGCCCCACCGCCGCTCGCGCGACTCGTCGCGGAACGCGGCGAAAAAGGGTGCTTTCGACCCCGTCTCGGCGTCGTCGCGGGCGACGTACAGTCGTTCGCCGTTCGGTCCCTCCCGTGCTTGCAGTCCGGGGGAGTCGCTCATACCCATCAGTGTGGCCCGGACTGCGAAAACGCTGTGGGCCGCGTGGCGATGCCGACACGGTTTTTTCGCCCCCGCCCCTCGGCCGCGCCAGTGACTGTCCGGCTGCTCCACTACTCCGACATCGAAAACGCGTACGACACCCCCGACCGTCTCGGCCGGTTGGCTGGCACCATCATGGCCCGTCGGTCGGACGACACGCTCGTGTTCGGCACTGGCGACAACACCGCGCCCGGCGTGCTCCCGCTGGTGACACGCGGCGAGCAGGCGCTCGACTTCTTCGAGGCCGTCAGTCCGGACGCCGATACCTTCGGTAACCACGATTTCGACTTCGGGCCGGCCCGGACGCTCGAACTCGTCGCTCAAGCGCCGCAGCCGTGGCTGTGTGCCAACGTCGAGCGTGACGGGGACCTGTTCGGCCGCGAGGTCGGCGTGCGCCCATGGCAGGTGTACAGCGCCGGTGGAGCCCGAGTCGGCGTCTTCGGCCTCGTCACCCCTCGCACCGCGAGCATCAACCCCGCCACGGGAAACGTTCAGTTCACCGACCCGATCACCGCCGCCGAGCGGGCCGTTGACGCGCTTCACGCGGAGGGCGTCGACTATATCGTCTGTCTATCACACCTCGGGACGGGCGACGAGCGGCTGGCCACGGAGGTCGACGTGGACGTCGTACTTGGCGGCCACATCCATACCGAACGGGTTGAGCGACTCGACGACACCTTACTCACGCGACCCGGCGTCAACGGTGAGGTGCTGTTGGAGGTGACGCTTCCGGACCGTGAGGTGACCCGCCACGTCGTTGCTGACGGCCCGTGCGATGAGGCCGTGACCGCAATGATGGAGCGGCGGCTGGCCGATGCGGGCGTCGACGAGGTGGTCGCGCACGTCGCCGAGCCGGTCAAGCGGACGGAGGTTGCCTGTTTCCACGGCGAATCGCGGGTTGGCAACTTCGTCGCTGACGCCTACCGTTGGTTCGCGGACACGGACGTGGGACTGCAGAACTCCGGCGGGATCCGTTCGGGGCCGCCGCTCGCCGACGAGGTAACCGTCGGCGACCTTATCTCGCTGATTCCGTTCGACGAACCGCTTGCCGTCGCGGCGGTGTCGGGCGCCGAACTGCGGACCGCGTTCGCCCAAGGCGATGGCGCCCGACTTGCCTTCGGCGCCCCAGACTGGTGGCACGCGCATGTCTCCGGCGCGGAACTCGTCTACGACCGCGCAGCCGATGGGCTCGTCGACGCCCGGGTTGGTGGCCGCCCTGTCGAAGCCGACGGCCAGTACACGGTCGCACTGGCCGACTACCTGCTCCACTCCGATGATGAGTTCCCGGTCTTGGAAGAGCGGCATCGTATCGACACCTTGGATACCCAGTACGAGGTGCTCGCGGCGTACGCTCGGGAGGTCGGCATCGACCCCCAGGTCGAAGGCCGGGTTCGGCACGTCTGAGTCACGCGCGAACGGAAAGACACAGGCGTGCCCGCGTCAAGGCTCTCGGTAATGACACTGGTCGTCGTTCCCGTGCGCTATCCGCTGACGGAGCATTCGCGGAACACGCTCGCGGAGGCTATCGACGTGGCCGACAGCCATGACGCCGACCTCACGGTCCTCCACGTCAACCTCTATCAGAACGACGGCCGCGTGACGCGCCGAGACCTCCGACGCGCGGTCGAACAGGAGTTCGGCCTTGTCGGCCGCGCTCGCTACGTCGTCCGCGAGGGGTTTCTGGTCGAGGAGACTATCCTCGACGAGGTGGTCGGCGAGGGGGCCGACTACGTCGTCATCGGGCGGAAACAGGCGAGCCGCTGGCGGCGCATGATCCGCTCGCTCGTCGACGATCCGGACGTGGAGTCGTTCCTCCGAAGCGAACTCGGCGCGAAGGTCATCACGGTCGGGTGAGTGCCGCCGTCGTCGGGCCGCAGGCGAGCACGTGGTGACCGTTGGGGCGGTCGGCTCTGCTTCACCGGTCCTCTGGCGGACCGCCAGGATTAGAGCCGCGCGACCGCTCACGCTTCGTCGCATGGCCCGCAGGGTCGACGGGTGTACGCTCGCGCACCCCAACCTGCATCTCGCCGCTCGTCTCGTCGAAGACCAGATGCGAGTGGGGATAGGCGATCTCCACGTCGGCGTCAGCCAGTCGGTCCCAGATGTTCGTCTGGACGTTCGAGCGAAGCGTGAGCAGTTTGTACGGCTCGGTGGCCCAGTACCGCAGGCGGAGATTGACCCCGTGGTCGCCGTAGTTCTCGATATAACACGTCGGAGCGGCAGGGTAACGCGCGCCGCCGATGCGGATATCCGGGCCCCCTTCGATCACGTTGTCCACCTCGCGGGCGGCCTCCTCGATGAGCGAGCGCGCGGCCGGAATATCCGACTCATACGTGACGAGGACGTCCAGCGCGAGCCGGGTGCGAGCGTCCTCCGCCGAGTAGTTGATAACGTCGCGCTCGCGCATCGACCCGTTCGGGACGACCAAAAACGTGTTATTGAGCGTGAAGATCTTGGTGTACCGGAGCGTGATGTCCTCGACGAAGCCGTAGACGTCGCGCTCGGGGAGATAGATCATATCGCCGATCTCGTAGGGTTGTTCGGTGAGAATGAAGATCCCGTTAATCACGCTCCCAATAATAGGGGCGAGAATGAACCCCAGCACTGCCGAGAAGACCGACAGCGAGATGGTGAGATCACCGAGGCCGACACCGAGGACCGCCAAGACGGCGAAGGCAGTTATCAGGAGAACGATGCCCTGGATTGTTCGCAACACAGTCCGGGTGACGCTGGGCCGGCGGAACCGGCGGGCGACGCGACGACCGAGCACCTTCCGAGTGAGTCGTGCCGCGTAGACACCGATCGCCAAGACGACCAGAGCCGTGACGGTGCGGAACAGCCATGGCGGGACGTACGCGGGGAGGAAGTCGGGGACAGAGACACCGTCCACCGGTATCGCCGGCGCGTTCGTTCCCGTCGCCGGGGGCGCGGTGGGGGTCGGCGATGGCGTGGGCGTTCCCCCGGTCTGGCGCATACTCCCCGGTCAGGGGCCCCGTGAAAAAGCGTTGCCCTCCCAGCCTTGCCCCGCTGCCCGAGGGTTTACGCCGTGCGCCAGCGAGCCCGGAACATGGCACGCGACCCGTCGTTTACTGTCCATGGTGACCCGTCCCAGTCGGAGACGCTCGTCTGTAGCGTCTCGGAGTACGGCCTCGCCGGGCTCACCGCGGCCAATTACCTCGTCGACCAGCAGGGGTTGACGGCGGCCGGCTACGTCACCGCCGACGACCTCCCCGCGATCACGCCGTTCGAGAACGGCACGCCGCGGCGCCACACGCGGCTGTTCACCCGTTCGGATGCGGCAGTGACGGTGCTCGTGGGTGACCTGCTCGTGCCGGCCTGGGCGGCGCGGGCGTCGGCAAAACGGTCATCGAGTGGGCCAGCGACACCGACTACACGGAGGTCGTCGTGCTCTCTGGGGTCCCTGTTGCACACGGGCCGGATGACCACCGGGCGTTCTACATCGCCTCCGAGGGGTACCAGCGCCGCCGGGAACCGGCTGCGGCGGGCATCCGACCCATGTCCGGCGGCTTCCTTGACGGGGTCAACGGCGCCGTCACGACCGCGGGACTGGACGCGGGACTCGACACCTGTGTGTACACCACGCCGGTCCACGCCCAGGCGCCCGACGCCGAGGCGGCGCTGCGACTGCTCACGGCGCTCACCGAGGTTCACGGGCTCGCCATCGATACCGGGCCGCTCGAGGGGTTCGCGGCGGAGGTGGCCCGCTACTACGCGGAGCTGGCCGACCGGCTCGCGGCGGCTGAGCCCGAAGAACGGGTCTCCGAGGACCGGATGTATATGTGATGTGCTGACATGGCTGCGACCAAGGATTTACCCGTCGAGCACCTATCGGGGGTGTGAGCCCGACTGGTCCCTCCCTCCCCGACGCACCGGACGACGAGCCGCCCGACGGCCCGCCCGCGAAGGCGACGCTGTTCTGCCGGACCTGCGGCCACGCCAGCCGCCTGGACGGCGACTGGTTGGTCGACAAGGGGACAGACGACTACCGCGTCGTCTGTCCCGAATGCGGGACGGTCGTCATCGCACAGCCCGCCCAGAAGCTGTTCGCCTGAGTCAGGGTGTGCGCGTCCCGTGGTCGGTGACGAGTCGGTCGACGAGCCGGAGCGGCGTTGCGTCGTAAGCCGGGTTCTCGATGGCGAACCCTTCCGCCGGCTCGCGCATCACCTCTACCGGGGTGCGGAACTCGTTTTCAAAACTGAACCCTCCTCGATCGATAATCTTCGACCCGGAGCCGACGACGTGGACCGGCACGTCGAGTTCGT
>CAYZJQ010000071.1:0-13412 GCA_964478805.1 uncultured Halobacteriales archaeon
CGAAGGGCGAGGGTAAGACGGTCACCACGGTCGGGCTCGGCCAGACGCTGAACCACCTCGGTGAGGAGGCGATGACGGCCATCCGCGAGCCGTCGCTCGGCCCAGTCTTCGGCGTAAAGGGCGGTGCGGCCGGCGGCGGCCGCTCGCAGGTGCTCCCGATGGAGGATATTAACCTCCACTTCACCGGCGACCTCCACGCGCTCACGGCGGCGCACAATCTCATCGCGGCGATGGTTGACGCCCGCCTCTCGCAGGGGAACGACCTCGACATCGACGTGAACGAGGTGGCCTGGCCGCGTGCGCTGGACATGAACGACCGCGCGCTCCGGGAGACCGTCGTCGGCCTCGGCGGCGCGTCGGGGGGGACTCCCCGCGAGGACAACTTCATTCTCACCGCGGCTTCCGAGCTGATGGCCGTACTGTGTCTCGCCGAGGACCTCGGCGACCTGAAAGAGCGGGTCGCCCGGATCATCGTCGCGTACGACACCGACGGCGAGCCGATCACGGTCGATGACATCGAAGCAACCGGCCCAGCCACGATGTTGTTGCGCGACGCAATCAAGCCGAACGTCGTCCAGACCATCGAGGGGACGCCAGCGTTCGTCCACGGCGGTCCGTTCGCTAATATTGCCCACGGCACCAACTCGCTCATCGCCGACAAAGCGGCGTTCGGGATGGCTGACTATGTGGTGACGGAGGCGGGCTTCGGCTCCGACCTCGGTGCCGAGAAGTTCATGAACGTCGTCTGCCGAATGGGCGAGATGACGCCTAATGCCGTCGTGCTCGTCTCGTCGGTCCGCGCGCTGAAATACCACGGCGAGAACATGTGGCCGGCCGACTTCGATGCCATCGACGACGCCGGTGTCGAGGCCGTCAAGCGCGGGTTCGAGAACCTCGACAGACACGTCTCGAATCTTCAGCAGTTCGGCGTCCCGGTCGTCGTCGCGCTCAACCGGTTCCCCGACGACAGCGACGCCGAGGTCCAGGCAGTGCTCGACCACTGCCGCGACGACCTCGGGGTCCGCGTCGCAGAGAGTGAGGTGTTCGAGAAGGGCAGCGAGGGCGGCGTCGACCTTGGCAACCACGTCGTCGACGCGGTCGAGGAGAGCGACGAGGACGACTTCGAGTACCTGTACGATCTCGACGCCTCTATCTCTGAGAAGATCGAGACGGTCGCGACGGATATCTACGGCGCCGACGGCGTGAAGTTCACCGGCAGCGCCCTCGACGATATCGAGAAAATGAACGACCTCGGCTTCGACGATGTCCCGGTCGTTATGTCGAAGACGTTCCACTCGCTCAGCGACGACGCCTCTAAGAAAGGCGCCCCGTCGGGCTGGGAGCTCGAGATCTCGGAGGTGTACCCGTCCGCCGGTGCTGGGTTCATCGTCGCGCTAACCGCCGACGCGCTGACGATGCCTGGGCTGCCAAGCCGGCCCGCCGCCGCCGACATGGACATCGACGAGGACGGTAACATCGAGGGGCTGTTCTGAGTGCCGGACTTCGCGGTCGTCGACCCAGATGAAGTGACCGCGGAGCCATTCCCCGAGTCGGGACTCAGCCACCGCAAGCTCACCGAGCCGCTCGGCTGTACGGACATGCGGGTCAACGCCGTGACGCTCCCCCCGGGTGCGGCCACCACGCCCCACGCTCACGAACGTCAGGAGGAGGTGTACGTCGCGCTCGATGGCGGCCGTATCGTAATAGACGGCACGGTGCACGAGGTCGCACCCGGTGGACTCGTCCGTATCGGGCCCGAACCGACTCGATCCGTCCGCAACGACGCCGCTGAGCCACGCACGTGGCTCATGTTCGGCGCGCCGCCTGTCGGGACGGTCGACGACTTCGGCAAATACACCGTTCCCGAGTAGTCGCCCTCGCCCGAACCCTTTTCTCGCCCCCGACGCCAGAACGGCCGATGGTCAACTGGCCGTGGCGCGATGGCGACGAGGAGTCCGAGAACCCACATATCGACGCGCTCGTCGTCTGTGCGTTCCAGGACGGCACCATTGCGGTCTATCCGGATCGGGTGGTTATCGACCGCCCCGGTCGATCACGGTTCGACGACGCGACCTTCCCGCTTGAGTCGGTGATAGGCGTCGACTACGATGAGGGCATCACAGTTGGGTATCTGCAGGTCGAGATCGACGGTGTCACATCGGACCCGAGCGGCCTCCTCAGCGACCCGGTGAACGAGCGGACCGTCCACTTCGGCCGAGGGAACCGAGAGTGTGCGCGCGAGGCGCGCGATACCATCCGCGAACGAGCGGGTGGGTGAAGAAAGGCGTCGCGCTTCGTACTCTCGTGTCAGTCGTCCCCGGTCGCGGGGCGCCGTCCCTCGCCGGCGTCGGGCGTCGTGAGCACGTCCGGGTCGGCGTCGGGACCGAGCGGCTCCGCCCGGACGCTCGACACCTTGTACTCCGGGATACCGGCCTGCGGGTCGAACGTCTCGCCGGTGAGCTTGTTGACAGCGCCGGCCGCGAAGTGCATCGGGATGAACAGCGTCCCGGGGCCGACCCGATCGGTGACCTCGGCTTTCACGACGATGTCACCGCGGCGCGATTCGACGCGGACGTACTCGCCGTCGTCGACACCGAGCTCGGCGGCCGTCTCGGGGTTCACCTCGACGAAGCTCTCGCCGACGTGGTGCATCAACCCCTCGACCCGGCGGGTGATCTGGCCCGTGTGCCAGTGGTACAGCACCCGCCCTGAGGTGAGCGTGAGCGGATACGTCTCGTCGGGGAGCTCGCCGGGGTGGCCACCGTCGGCCGGAACGAACCGCGCTTTCCCGTCCTCGAAGCCGAACTCGCCGTCCTCGTAGTCGTAGAGGTACGGCGTCCCCGGGTCGTCGAGGTCGCGACACGGCCACTGGAGGCCGTGTTCCGGCCCTTCCTCAAGCCGGTCGTAGGTGACGCCACCGTAGATGGGTACGAGATCGTTGATCTCGTCCATCACCTCTCGCGGGTGGTCGTAGTCCCAGTCGTAGCCCAATCGGTTCGCTAGCGCCTGCGTGATTTCCCAGTCCTGACGGGCTTTCCCTGGCGGGTCCGCGGTCGGGCGGACGCGCTGGACACGCCGCTCTGTGTTGGTGAACGTGCCGTGTTTCTCCGGCGAGGTCGCCGCCGGCAACACCACGTCGGCGTACTCTACCGTCTCGGTCTCGAAGATGTCCTGCACGACGAGGAACTCCAGATCCTCCAGTGCCTCGCCGGCGTGTTGGATGTCCGGCTCGGAGAGGGCAGGGTTCTCGCCAACGACGTACATCGCCCGGAGGTTCCCCGCGTGGGCCTCTGTGAGCATTTCGGGAACCTTGAGCCCGGGTTCTTCAGGCGGGCGCTCACCCCAAGCATTCGCGAACTTCGCGCCGACAG
Source organism: uncultured Halobacteriales archaeon (assembly GCA_964478805.1). Classification (GTDB taxonomy): domain Archaea; phylum Halobacteriota; class Halobacteria; order Halobacteriales; family Haloarculaceae; genus Halosegnis. Next base: position 3,372 of record CAYZJQ010000071.1, read on the forward strand.
CGTCGTCGCTCGGATCCTGGTACCCAGGCAGAGATCCGGGTAGGGTGCCCATGTCGCCGCCGCCGCCCTGAACGTTGTTCTGGCCGCGGAACGGTGACAGTCCAGCGCCGGGCTTGCCAACCTGGCCGAGCACCAACGCGAGGTCGGCCATCGCGATGAGGTTCTCAGTGCCGTGGCTCTGCTGGGTCATCCCCATCGCCCAGCCGAACACGACAGTGTCAGCTTCGGCCAGCGTCTCCGCCGCCGAGGCGAGTTCCTCCGGTGCGACGCCCGCGAGCTCCTCAACGCGGTCGGGCGTGAACGCCTGGACCTTCTCTTTCACCGCCTCGAAGTTCCGCGTGTTCCGCTCGATGAACGCCTCGTCGTGAAGATCGTGTTCGATGATGTAGCGGATGAGACCGTTGAGCCAGGCCACGTCGTAGCCGGGGGTGGTCCGCGTGTACTGGTCGGCGTGTTCGGCGATACCGATCTTCCGTGGGTCGAAGACGACAAGGTCGGCTCCCTCGCGGACGTTCTGCTTGATGCGGGTCGCAAGCACCGGGTGCGACTCAGTTGTGGTCGACCCCGAGATGAGATAGGCGTCGGCCTCGCCGATGTCTTCGTTGATACGGTTCGTCATCGCGCCGAAGCCGAGCGTCTGTTGAAGCGCCGCCACCGTCGAGGAGTGACACAGCCGCGCGCAGTTGTCGATGTTCTTCGTCCCGAGCACCTGGCGGGCGAACTTCTGGACGAGGTACGCCTCTTCGTTCGACCCCTTCGAGGAGGCGAGACAGCCGACGCTGTCGACGCCGTGCTCAGCCTGGATGTCGGCCAGCCGGTCGGCAACGTACTCGAGCGCCTCGTCCCACCCGACCGGCTCGAGCTTGCCATCACGACGGATCAACGGCTCCGTCAGCCGCTTTTCACTGTTGGCGAACTCGTGGCCGAACTTCCCTTTCACACAGGTCGAGAAGTTGTTCGCCGGCGCCGTATCGGGGTTGTCGACGGCGGTGACGCCCAACGACTCGCCGTCCTTCCCCCACATCTCGAACCGGCAGCCGACCGCACAGAAGCCGCAGGTCGTCTCCTCCTTGTCGATCTTTCCGAGGCGGTAGTCGCTCACGAGCTCTGCGATGTCGAACAGCCGGCCCTCAGGAAGCGTGTTCGCGGCGATGGACTCGGCAGTGTGTTCGCCCGCGAGGAATGCCTTCTGGCCGTATTCCTTGGCGATGTCGCCCGCCCGGCGTTTCGTCTCCGCCATGAACTTCGCCACCCCGCGTTTCGGCTCCGCTTCGGGCCGCGGCCGATTCGGTGCCGGCGTGTCGTCGAGCGTCTCGGCCGCCTCGTGTTCGATGACTGTCCCGATGGAGTTCCGCTGAGTGAAGCCCGGCAGCGGCAACGTTGCGACGCCGCCGATTCCTTTCTCAGTAAGTGACCCCGTCGGACACACGGTCGCACAGTGACCACAGGAGACGCACTCGGAGTCGGCCATCGTCTCCGCGTCGGACTGGAAGCCGATGCGGGTGTCCTCGCCGTGGCCCTCGATGCGGAGCACGCCCTCAACCTGCACGTCGTTGCAGGCGTCGACACAGCGGTTACAGAGAATGCATTTGTTGCGGTCGATCTGGATGAACGACGAGGTGTCGTCGAGCGGCTCGTACTCCGAGCGGTCGTCGAAGACACCGTAACGGGGGTGATTAACCCCCTCGCTAATGGCGGCGTCCTGCAGCTCACAGCGACCGTTGCCGTTACAGGTCGTACACCGGAGATTGTGGTTCGACAGCACGAGGTCGAGGTTGACCGACCGGGCCTCTTCGGCGTCGGGGGCGTCCGTCCGCACGGTGAGGCCGTCCTCGGCTGGGAACGAGCAGGAGGGAACGAGCCCGTGCTCGTCGGTCTCGACCATACACGTCCGGCACTCGCTGCGCGGACCGACCGCGTCACTGCAGTCACCGTCGCGGTCGTAATAACACAGCGCTGGCACATCGGCGTCCTCGATCCCCTCGGCCCCAGGGTCGACCGACACCACCTCATCGTCAAGCGTCTCCAACGCGTCGACGATGGTCGCGCCAGGGCCAACGCTCACCGGTTCGCCGTTCACCGTCATCGTTGCCGGCTCGGTCGTTCCTACGTTGGGGTCGTTCGCCGTCCCGGTCTCGAACTCGGCGGTGACCGGGGTTTCGGGAGTCGGGTCGTCGATGTCTGGGACGCGTGGAAGTGGGTCAGCGCTCATGGATTAAAAACAGGCCCCGCTTGGACAGCGGCCGTCGGCGTGCGCCCGAAAGGTCGACTCGAACCCGTCAAGGGCGGTCCGAGCTGGCCGGGGCGCGTGCGCGCCAACGAGACAGTTACTCGAGTTGGCCATCACTCGCCCCAGTTCGCGGATCTTCCCCGGCTCGAACGAGCCGTCGTATACGTCACGGAGCAGTTCGGCCAACTGCACGGTTCCTTCTCGACCGGGGACACACCGGCCGCTGTTTTCCTCGGCGGCAAAGCGGACGCGTCGACCGGCTTCGGCGACCGCACACCGATCTGCAGCGAACAGTTCAACGCTGCCGTCGGTACCGAGGCCCGCGTTTGTCAGCCCGCTCGCAGTCACTGGGACATCGAGCGTCTCGACAAACCCACCGAGTCGGCCCCCGACGCAGGCGAACGCTATCTCACTGGTTAGTTCGGCGGCCCGTTCGGCGGCCGCGAGCGAGGCCGTCGTCGACAGCTCGACGGTCGCCCGTGCCGCAACGTCGCCGTCGACGGTGACGAGCCGCGTTCCCGGATCGTCGGCCTCCAGATCGACATGGTCGGGATCAACGAGGGTCGTCCGGACTTGTGCGAGCGTTCGCGGCGTGTGGACGGCCGTTGGTCGGCCGTATAGGCCGTGGGTTGCCGGGCCTGGGGGCTGCAGCCGCGGTTCGATCCGGTCGGCTCCTTCCAGCGCCTCCAGCGTTGCCGTCGGCTCGCCGGCTCGATAGGCGTCGGGGCCGGCGACCAGCTGTGGCGATCCGTCACGGCGGTCGACCGCACGCCGCAGGTGATCAACCAGCACCTCGTCGCTCCCGTTCAGGTGGACGACCACGTCGCTCGCGCCGACGTGGGCCGCAACGGCTGCTGCCCCATCGAACACGGCGTGTGGCGCACCCGCGAGGAGTGTTCGGTCGCCACGCTGTACTGCGTCGGCGGCATTGGCGTTCACCACAACGACCGGGTCGCCCGCGGCCGCGCGGACCGTGTCCCATGTCTCGCCGAGCGGTTCATCCGCCGCGGCGTCGCCGCGGCCCCGCCCGCGGAGCTGTCCGGCTCGTTCCATCTCCTCCCGAGCGTCGGGGAGGGCCGCGACCGCGGCCGGGTCAAGCGGATCGACCCAGCCGCACGGGCCCAACACTCGCCGACTGCCGACGGCGAGTGGCCCCTCGTCGGGTAGTGGCAGCGCCTCGGTGTCGTCGTGTTCGACGACGGGCGCCTCGGTCGGCAGGCGGTCATCGGTGAGCGCGCGCGCTGCTTTACGGGCCGTCTCCGGAGTCGCGTTCGCGAATACCGCCGTCCGACCGTCCGCCGTCGCGAGCAGTAACGGCTCGACGCCGGCAAGGCCGGTCGGTCCCGTCCGGACGACCGCGCCGACACCGGCCTCACGAGCGGCCTCAACGACCGCCTTCGCGTCAGGCGCCCCGGGTGGTGCCGCGACGCGGAGGGTCGAGGCCGTCCCGCCGTCCGTCTCCGTCCTGTCCCTGTCCATGGGTGTCACATTGATTGATCGCGTTTAGTTGCTGCGTCTGCGGACCCTTCCCACATCGCGTGATCGAGATGACGTGACGAGGAACGGGAGCCAGCAGTCAGTCGCCGGCGACGGCGCCAGCGTCGGTCCCCGCACTCGCGTCACGAAGCTTGCCGATTCGCCAGCGTAGCACGAGCACCGTGGCGAGTCCGACGACCAACGCACCGTTCATGACATACAGCGCACTCGTGTACCCGCCCGTCGACTCAAGGACGAACGAGGCGAGTTGCGGACCTGCGACGCCCGCAAGGCCCCACGCCGTGAGCGCGTAGCCGTGGATGGCGCTGACCTCTTTGGTCCCGAACAGGTCACTGAGGTATGCCGGCAGGCACGCGAACCCGCCGCCGTAGGCGGTAATGACTAGGAACATGATACCCGCGAGCACCCAGACAGCCGTGATCTGGGGCATAATGAAGAAGGCCCCGATCTGGAGTATCATGAACACGCCGTAGACAGTGGTCCGTCCGATGTAGTCCGACAACGTGGACCAGAAGATTCGGCCGCTTCCATTGAAAATCCCGATGTAGCCGGTAATGAACGCGGCGGTTGTCGCCGTCGCGCCGCCGATTTGCTGGAGCATCGGCGAGGCGAACGCAAGCAACATAATCCCCGCAGAGACGTTGATGAAGATGATCAGCCAGATCATCCAAAACCGCGGGGTGGTGCGCGCCTCCTTGGCCGTCAGGATATCGAGCCCTGCCAGCGCACCCTTTGCCTTCTCCTGGTTCTCTTCGGTGTCTTCCATTCCATCAGGGAGCCAGTCTTTCGGCGGCTTCTGGAGGTAGCTGGCGCCGACCGCCATCAGGACGAAGTACAGCGCCCCGAGCGTGAAAAAGGTCGTCGCGACTCCGTACCCCTGGATGAGGAAGTTCCCTAGCGGCCCGGTGAGCAGCGCACCGGCCCCGAAGCCCATCACCGCGAGCCCGGTCGCCATCCCGCGTCGGTCGGGAAACCACTCGACGAGCGTGCCGATCGGCGAGATGTAGCCGAGCCCGATGCCCGCACCCCCGATGACACCGAAGGTGATGAGGAACAGCGGGAGGCTCCCGAGCATGACGCTGACGCCCGAAGTCACCATTCCGAGGCCATACATAACCGCTGCCGCGAGGCCGGCTTTCCGCGGGCCGTACTTTTCGACGTACTTGCCGAGGAAGGCCGCCGTGATACCCAGCACGAACACTGCGATGGAGAACGCCAGCGTGACCTGCGAGGTCGCCCAGCCTTGCGCCTCCCTCAGCGGCAACTGGTAGATGCTGTACGCGTAGATGCTCCCGATTGACAGGTGGATCGCGATCGCCGACACCGCGATGAGCCACCTGTTCTTGTTCGATGTCCGGTGTGACATCTTCTGTCACACAGGAATATATATTATTAAAATTGGTGCCACCGGAAAAACACAAATTAACAGAAACTTGTCAAGCGTTGTCAGCGGAGCATCTGCGCACATATGCACTGTGACGCAAGAGCTTACGCAGTCGAGTCGAACGTGTCAACGTGTCCGATCAGAATCCACAGTTCGAACGCGTCAGGACCGAGGCTGCAGCCGCCATCACCAACGGCGAACTCCGGTCAGTCTACACGGGCCTCGTCGGTGCCGATGGTCGCCACGAATACTACTTTGGAAACGACACCGGCGACGCCGAAGAGTTACGCGAGGCCGCGGCCGTCCAGCTCGGGATGTTGCTGCGCGTACTTGCAGACCGGTCCGACAGGACTGTCGAAGAGGTTGCCGACCTGGCCGTCGAGCGCGCAGAAGCGATGGAGCTGCGGTAGTCTACTCGACGGCCGCGATGGCCTCGATCTCGAGGGCTGCGCCCTTCGGGACTGAGCCTACCTCGACGGCGCTGCGCGCAGGTGGTGCCGCGTCGAAGTAGCTTCCATATGTCTCGTTCATTTCGTCGAAGTCGTCGATATCGTCAAGGAAGATGGTGACTTTCAGCGCGTCTTCAAGTCCGAGCCCCTCAGATTCGAGGATAGCCGCGACGTTGTCGAGACACTGTTCGGTCTGTTTAGCGACGGAAGCGTCGTCAAGCAACTCTCCGTCGGTCGTCAACGGGAGTTGACCCGCGGTGAACAGGAGGTCGCCGTTCGTTGTCGCCTGGCTGTACGCGCCGACGGCTGCCGGGGCAGCGTCCGTACTGATAGTTCGTTTCACGTTCGTTGCTACCGTGGCGGCCCTGTTGAAACCCGCGGCGTCTTCGCCGGGAATCGCGACATTTTCACTTGCTGATATGTCGTGGCGGATAGTCACGGCCGCTCGTGGCCAACGACTTATTACGCCCGACACCATGGCCGTGAAAGTGGCTAGCACACCTGAGGAGGTGAACGACGAGACTCTCGAGACGGTCTTCTACCCTGAGGGTCGCATCCCGCTCGTTGAGTGGGGGGCGTTCTCTGGCGGGCGGCCGACGGTCGCGCTCGTCGGGATTGTTGCGGTGCTCTCATTTGTCACAGGATTATCAAACCTCAGCCGGACGGCTGTGGTGCTCGACGGGCCCTTGGCCGGGGTGTTGCCCGCTGCTAGCGGGTTTTCGACCTTCGGCGGCGTGGTGTTCGCGTTCGCGCTCGGGCCGGTGACGCTCGGGCTCCGCCAGCGCAAGCGGCTCGCCTGGCGGGCGGCGGTCGTCCTCTTGCCAGTGCTGGCGCTGTTACCGCTAACGACCTTCGCAGCGACGGACGTTCCGCTGGCCGTCGCTGTGGCTGTCACTCTCCCGCTTCTCATCAGGAATCGGACACAGTTCGACCAGTCGCTCGATCTCTCGCCACTCCAGATTGCATCGCTGTCGGCAGTGCTCGGCGTGTTGCTCTACGGGACGGTGGGGGCGTACGGGTTGCGCGGTCGCGGCCTCGCAATCGAGACATGGGGTGACGCCGTCTACTATGTCATCGTCACCATCTCGACGGTCGGCTACGGCGATGTGACGCCAACGACGCCGGTGGCACGATGGTTCTCGCTGTCGGTCATCCTGTTTGGCACCGGAGCATTCACCGTCTCCGTCGGGGCGCTAGTCGGCCCGGCGATCGAATCGCGGATGGCGGCGGCGTTCGGAAACATGACTGCCTCAGAACTCACACTGCTTGAGGACCACGTGGTGGTGCTCGGCTACGACGACCTGACGGAACCGCTGCTTGACCACCTCAACGACGACGCCGACCGTGTCGTTGTCACGCCGGATGCAGAGACGGCCGCGGCTTTAGAGTCAGCGGGTGTGAACGTCCTGACCGGCGATCCGACGGACGAATCGGTGTTGCGCGATGCCCGGGTGAGCGTCGCCCGGGGTGTGGCTGTCGGCAGCGGCGACGACGCCCGCGACGTTTTGGCCGTACTCGCCGTCCGGAGCGTCGTGCCTGACGTGCGTGTCGTCGCGGCCGCCACCGAGGAACAGCACGTCGAGAAGTTCTACGAAGTCGGCGCGGACGAGGTGATTAACCTGCGCGCGCTCGGAGGTCGACTGCTCGGTCGGACGGTGCTCGACGAGGCGACACCGGCCGACCTCATCAAGGAGGCCACGCCCAACGACGATGACGACCCCGACGACCAGGGCTGATCGGGCCAACGGTACGGTAGGCATTTGAACGTGCGCCCCGGTAGCGTACGTCATGGCAACAGCGGGGGATCAACGGACGGGGTCGCGTATCGCCGACGCGCTCGTCCCGCTGTGTGGCGTCTCCGGCGCCATCGTGCTCGCCGGCTTCTTTTTCCCAGAGTTCGTTGGCGAAGCCGTCCCTGGTGCCGGCTGGCTCGCCGTCGCGCTGGTCTTTTTCGCCTCCGGGCTCGGCTATCTCGCGCTGCTCCCGTACGCCCCGGACGAGGAGCCGTTGACGGCCGCGGCGTATCTCCTGCAAGTACGGCGAACCGGCGTGGGCGAACTCGTGCGCACCGCCCTCGCCGACCTGCGACCCGCCGTCACCGCGGCACCGGTCGCGGTGTTCACCTGTTATTTCGTCGTGCGGTTGCTCGCTCCGACGGCGACGGCCGGCGCCGTCGATGCGGTCTCGCGGACGCTGCTACGGGGCGGCGCCCCGGTGTTCCTCGCGGCGGCGCTGGTCGCTGTGTGTTACTGTGTGTTCTTACTCATCGGCCCGTGGGGGGAGATTCGACTCGGCGGGCCAGACGCGGAGCCAAGCTACACATATCCCACCTACTTCACGCTCGTCTTCACCGCTGGAATCGCCGCTGGCGTCGTGTTCTGGGGGCCAGCGGAGGCGCTGTTCCACTACCGCGACGCGACACCGTATTTCGGTGGGGCACCGGAGTCGGGGTCAACCATTGGCGGCGCACTCACCTACACGCTGTTTCACTGGGGGCTCTCGGCGTGGGGCGCATACACTGCCGTCGCCGTTCCGGTGGCGTACTTCGTCTTCCAGCGAGGGGCGCCACTGCGCGTCTCAGCCATCCTGACGCCGTTTCTCGGCGCCGAGGGTCTCGACTCGCCGTGGGCTACGCTCGTGGACGGCCTGGCGGTGTTCGCAACGATCGGGGGCATCGCCACCTCGGTCGCGCTGGTAAGCGAGCAATTCCTCGCAGGTATCGCATTTCAGTGGGGCGTCGCTACCAGCGGGCTCGGGCCGGTCCTATTCGTCGCGGGACTGACGCTCATTTTTGTCGTCTCGGCGGTGACGGGTGTCCACAGAGGAATCCGTCGACTCGCCGGCGTGAACGTTCTCCTGTTTGCTCTGTTCGCCGTCCTGCTCGCGGTCGTTGGACCCTGGGGGTTTGTCGTCTCACGAGGGGTCGAGGCCGTCGGGTCGTACGCGGTCAACTTCCTGCCACTTAGTGTCTACACCGGCGGCGCGTGGGTGGCGAACTGGACCGTCTGGAACTGGTCGTGGTGGTTCTCGTGGGCTCCATTCGTGGGGTTGTTCACGGCGGCGCTCTCACGCGGTCGGCGGGTCCGGACGGTCGTGTTCACGAGCGTTGTTGCGACGGCAGCGGCCACAACCCTCTGGTTCCTCTTAGTCGGCGGGACGGCGCTGTGGGTTCAACACACTGGTGTTGCGGACGTGCTCGGCGCGGTCGCGCAAGGCGGCGAGGCCGTCGCCGGCTTCCCCGTGCTGGCGGCGCTGCCGCTCGGCCGCCTACTCGTCTTCTGTTTTCTTGCGCTCATCGTCGTGTTCATGGTCACATCGGCGGACACCTCGACGCTGGTCGCGGCGGTGCTGGCGACACGCCGCAGCGCCGCCCCTTCAACGGGGACGCTCGCGTTCTGGGGACTGTTCCAGGGCGCAGTGGCGACGGCCGTGCTCGTGGTCGGTGGCGGCGAAACGCTGCAGGCGCTGGCGGTGCTCACCGGTGGGCCGTTCGCTGTGCTCTCCGTCGTGGCGCTAGTCGGGCTGACGCTGACCTGCTACCGGAACGAGAAGGGACGCACGTCACTCGTCGCTCGTGCGCGCGAGCGGCTCCCGGCGATCCAAGCACACCACGACATCGACCCACCCGACCCCGGCTCGACCAACGAAGAGGAGTAGGCCGGCTCAGGCGTCGGCGAGACGGGTACAGAAGTTACGGACGAGCTGCTTGCCCGCGTCTGTAAGGATACTCTCGGGGTGAAACTGGACGCCGTAGTGGGGACGTTCGGCGTGGCGGACGCCCATCAGGATGCCCGCCTCGTCGTCCGTCGAGGCCGTCTCGACCAGCGCATCGGGCAGGTCATCGCGTTCGACGGCAAGCGAGTGGTACCGCCCTACCGAGAAGGGGTTCTCGACCCCTGCGTAAAGCCCTACCCCATCGTGGCTGACCGACGAGGACTTCCCGTGGACGACGGTCGGCGCGTGGCCCACTGGCGCGCCCGCCGCCGCACACAGCGCCTGGTGGCCAAGACAGACCCCCAGCGCCGGGTAGTCGAGCTCGGCAAACACATCCATCGAGACGCCGGCATCCTCGGGGGTCCCCGGACCGGGTGAGACGACGATACCGTCGGGGTCGAGCTCGCGGATGCCCGCTACGTCGATAGCATCGTTGCGGCGAACGACCACGTCGTCGAACTCGCCGACGTACTGAACGAGATTGTACGCGAACGAGTCGTAGTTGTCGACGATGAGGATCACGTCAGTCGCCCTCCATGGTCGCCTCGTCGGTGAGCGCCAACGACGCCCGCTCGTCGAGCGCCTCGTCGACCGCTGTGATCAAAGCCCGCGCCTTGTCGAGCGTCTCCTGGTACTCCCGTTCGGGGACGGAGTCGTGGACGATCCCGCTGCCGACGCGGAGTCGGTACTCCCCCTGGTGGCACACGAGCGTCCGGATGGTGATGTTCAGCGTCGCACGGTCGTCGAAGCCGAACACCCCGATACTC
>CAYZJQ010000072.1:0-13329 GCA_964478805.1 uncultured Halobacteriales archaeon
AACCTCGTCGACGGGCCGCTGTTCTCGCCGTACTGATTCCCCCGTCGACTACGCTACGGCAGCCATCGCTTCGCGCAGGGTGAACCGCCCCTTATAAAGGGCACTCCCGACGACCACGGCTGCCGCGCCCGCGTCGCGCAGCGCCACCACGTCGTCGAGCGTCGCGACCCCGCCAGAGGCGACCACTGGAATCCCGACCGCCTCAACTACGCGCTCAACCGGGTCAGTGCGGACACCCTCAAGCCGGCCCTCCACGTCCACGTCGGTAAAGAGGATGCCCCCCGCACCCAGTTCCTCGTAGCGCGCGGCGGCCGCGGCAGGGTCGAGCCCGGTCTCTTCCGTCCACCCGGAGACGACGACCTCGCCGTCCTTCGCGTCGAGGCTCACGAGCACGCTCCCCGGGTACTCCGCCGAGATCTCGCTGACAAGTTCCGGCCGCTCCACGGCGGCAGTCCCGAGGATGACGCGATTGACCCCCCGATCGAGGAGGTCGACCGCGTCCGCGCGGGTGCGGATGCCCCCACCCAACTGCATGTCGACGTCAACGGCCTCAAGAATGGCCTCCACCGCCGGCGCGTTGGCTCGGACCCCCTCGAATGCGCCGTCAAGATCAACGAGGTGGAGCGTCTCGGCGCCCGCCTCAACCCACCGCTCGGCGGCGTCGACGGGGTCGCCGTACCGCTTGCCCGTGTCGCGTTCCCCGCCGACGAGCTGGACGACCTGGCCATCTTGCACGTCGACGGCCGGCACGACCTCGAACGTTTCAAACATGGTTGACCGTGGCGCCGTCGCCGCCTAAAGCCGCCGGTTCGGTGCACCGGGAAGTTAAGTCGCCGTGTCTCCGAGAGCCGCATATGCTCTCTTTGCTCTTACTCGTCGGTCTGCTGGTCGCGGCGTTCGTCGGCTACAACGTCGGCGGTGCTACCACCGGCGTCGCGTTCGGGCCCGCGGTCGGGGCGGGTGTCCTCTCGAAGCTCGGGGCCGGATTGCTGATGGCGGTCTGCTTCTTCGCCGGCGGGTGGACGGTCGGTCGGAACGTCGTCGAAACGCTGGGGGGCCGCATCGTCCCTGCGGAGCTGTTCACCCTTGAGGTGTCCATCGGAGTGCTCTTTTTCATCGGCGTGGCGCTGCTCGTCTCCAACAGTTTCGGCGTCCCTGCGTCCACGTCGATGACGGCGGTCGGCGCCATCGCCGGGCTCGGACTGGCGACTGGCCAGCTCGACTGGGGTGTGATGGGCCGGATCGTTGTCTGGTGGCTCGTCGCCCCGCTGGTCGCCTTCTGGGTCTCCGGCGTCGTCGGTCGCTACCTCTATCCGCGAATCAACAGCTGGGTCGCGATCGACCGCAGCGAGGGGGGGCTGTTCACCATCAACCGGTCCGGGGCGCTCCCGCGGCCGGCGCTTGGCCCGGGGACGACTCGCCGGGAGGCGGTCGGCGGGCTCACTGTCGTCGTCATCGGCTGTTTCATGGCGTTCAGCTCCGGGGCATCGAACACGGCGAACGCGGTAGCGCCGCTGGTCGGAGCTGGTGCGCTCGAGATGAGCCCGGCTATTCTGCTGGCCGGGGCGGCGACCGGACTTGGTGCACTCACCATCGCCCGGCGCACCCTGGAGACGGTCGGCAACGACCTCACCGACCTCCCGATCACGGCGGCCATCGTCGTCGCCGTCATCTCCGCGACCATCATTACGTTGCTGTCCGCGCTCGGTATCCCTGCGAGCTTCGTCGTCGTCGCGACGATGAGCATCGTCGGACTCGGCTGGGGGCGGGCCACCCGCACGGCGCGGCTCACTGAGACAGTGAAAGGTGAGCGACCGGGGATGTCACCCGGCGCGCTCGCGGCCGACGAGACGCCGCGGATCGGTGCCGACGGCAGCGGCACCGACGGAGCACCGGGCGATCCCTCGCCACCGATCGGCGACGAGGACCCTGACGATCTACCCACGTCTGGCGACCTCTTCGAACCCGGGCGGACGGCCCGCGTTATTCTCATGCAGAACTTCGTCCCGTCGGTCGCCACGGTCGGCGCGTACCTGCTGTTCTCCGTCGTGCTGTGAGCCTTCGCGCACTACCACAGGAAGGCGTGGCTACTCGTCCGCCGTCGAAAGGGCGACCTTTAACAGGTCCCAGGGCGTACACTCATGTGATGCCCACGGTAGAATACCTCAATTACGAAGTGCTCGACGACCACGGCTGGTCGATGGACGATGACGACCTCTTCGAGAAGGCCGCGGACGCTGGGCTCGACGACGAGGATTACGGGTCGCTCGATGTAAACGAGGGTGAGTACGTCCTCGAAGCCGCAGAGGCACAGGGGTACGACTGGCCCTTCTCATGCCGCGCCGGCGCCTGTGCGAACTGTGCCGCCATCGCGGTCGAGGGCGACATCGACATGGACATGCAACAGATCCTCTCCGACGAGGAGGTCGAAGAAAAGAACGTCCGGCTGACCTGCATCGGGTCGCCGGCCGCGGACGAGGTCAAAATCGTCTACAACGCGAAGCACCTCGACTACCTGCAGAACCGCGTCATCTGACCGCCGCCGCTTTTCTCCACCGTTGTTTACCCGACCGTCGTAGTTCACCGGGCTGGTCGGGGGCTCTCCCGCTGGCTCGCGCAAGTCGCCGGCTGTCCGCGTCGGCAATCCGTGCGAACAGAGTGACCACGCCGACGCCGTCATGTAACTCGTTCGCCCGCGCACCTGCTGTGTACACGACGAACTCCGGACGGAATACCTCCGCAGCCCCCACGAGTGACCCCGTCCGAACCCGCAACCACTTAGACCGAGGCGCGACCAGTCGGGGTGTGCTTCCGGCCGCCGTCGAGTCGCTGCTTGCGAGTCCCCCTACCGATCTGTTGCGGCTCGTCGCCGTCCCGGCCTTCGGATGGGCCGCCTACCGGGACCTCAAGACGCGCCGGGTCCCTAACGAGCTGTGGCTGCCGCTCGTCGCCCTCGGAGCGGTGCTGTTCGTCGTGGACCTGACCGTCGCGTTGCAGGACCCGTTCCGGACGCGCGCGTTCGCCGTCCACGCGGCAGTCTCGCTCGGGATCGTCGCGCCGCTGGGCTACCTCTTCTGGCGGCTCGGCGGGTTCGGCGGCGCCGACGCAAAGGCGATTATGACGCTCGCACTGTTATTCCCCGAGTTCCCCGTCTACTATCTGCCAGGAACTGCGCTTCCGCTTGTCCAGCCGCCACTCGGCGTCCTTTCGATGACCGTGCTCTCGAACACCGTCCTCGTCGGGCTCGCGTATCCGCTCGTGCTCGCGGTGCGAAACCTGGCCCGGGGGAAGATCGGGCTCGCGATGTTCGTCGGTCGGCCCGCCCCTGTTCCGGACGTGGCGACCGAGTACGGCAGCCTACTGGAAACCCCCACGGGGTTCACGCGGCGCGGGCTCGATCTCGATGCACTCCGGATGTACCTGCGGTGGCGCGGATTGACGCTCTCTGAGCTCCGGGCCGACCCGGGCCGCTACCGCGACCCGGCCTCGCTCCCGCCTGAGGAGGAGCGCGGCGACCCGACCGACGGCGCGCTCGGGGCCGGCCCGACCGTCACCGACGGCGGCGAGCCCGCAGGTTCGGCCTCAGAGCCCAGCCCCGAGGACCCGTGGGGCGCTGCGGCGTTTCTCGCCAGCCTCAACGGGACCGCCTACGGCACGACGCCCGACGCCCTCCGGGGCGGGCTGGAGGTGCTCGCTGCCGAGGAGGAGGTCTGGCTCACACCGGGGCTTCCGTTCATTATTCCCACCTTCGTCGGGCTGTGTCTCGCGCTCACCTACGGCGACCTGTTGTACGCGGTGCTCCGACTGGTCACCGGGGCGTGAAAAGACCTATTCACCCCGCTCGCCCACGTCGGGTATGACCGAGGCCGTTGACATCGAGTTCGGCGACAACGGGCTGGTCCCCGCGGTCGCCCAAGACGTCGACTCCGGTGAGGTGCTCATGCTCGCGTACGTGGACCGCGAGGCACTCGACCGCACCCGCGAGACGGGTGTGGCACACTACCATTCGCGGTCGCGTGACGAACTGTGGAAAAAGGGTGGCTCGTCGGGTCACGTCCAGGAAGTCGCGGAGATCCGCGTCGACTGCGACGCCGACGCGCTCCTGTATCTGGTCAACCAGACCGGCGGGGCCTGTCACACTGGCTACCGCTCCTGTTTCTACCGGCAGCTCGACGGCAAGACGGTCGGCGAGCGGGTATTCGACCCGGCGGAGGTGTACAGCGAGGGATGACCGAGGCTACCGCGAGCGCGCCGGACCCGGAGGGTGTCCGCCGCGACCTGAGCCGGGCAGTCGCCGAGTACGAGCGGCTGGCCGACCGGGTTGATGCGGCCGGCGGGGAGTCCGCAGTCCGGCGGACAGCGGGCGCGTATCGCACCTTTCGACGCTTGCTTGCGGACAACGAGGAGTCGGCCACCGGGTCCGGGTTTCAGGAGTACATCCAGTTTCAAGAAAAGGTCGCAGACCAGACCGCCGATCTCGACGAGTCGCTGCCGGCGTATGACGCGTTTCAAGCAGCCGATGACGCCGTCCGCAAGAAGCGACTGACAGCGAGCGACTTCGAGAACGCCCGTGAAGCGCTCGACCCGGCCCGCGAGTACGCCGATCTGCTCGTTGAGTGGGAGGCCGCCGAGGACCTGCTGCGCGAGGCCCGCCGAGACGCTGGTCGCCGGCTCGACACGCTGGCCGACGAGATCGCAGAGCTTGACCGGCTTAGAGAACTCGGTGAAGCTGACCTCGACGCTCCTGTCGAGCAGCTGCGACATCCCATCGAGGCGTACAACGACGCGGTTGCAGCCGACTTTGCCACCCTCAAGCGCGACGGGTCGGCCCGTGACGTACTTGATGTCGTCGTTGCCGCAGATCGCTACCCGCTCGTGGAGTTCCGCGACCCGCCGACCCGGCTCGCTACGTACCTGCGGGAGGCCCCGATCGGCGAGGAATCAATCACGACGCTGCTGGAGTATGCCGACTATTCGGCCGAAAAGCTCTCTCACTACGTCGAGAACCCGGGCGACCTGAAGCGCCACGTCGCGACCAACCGGACATACCTCACGAACCTTGACGCTGCGCCGCTACAGGTAGCGTACCCGCCGCCGGACGCCTCGACGCTTCGCTACGAGTGCAAGGAGTACGCGAGCGTCTGCAACCGCTTTGCCGGCGAGGAAACGCTGGCCGCGCTGCGCGAGGTGCGCAGCCTCCCGGACGCGACCAACTACGACCGGCTTCGCAATGCGGCAGCGGCACTGACAGAGCTGGGCGATGAGGGCCGAGAGCGGCTCGCAGCCGGCGACGTAGACACCGAGATCGAGCGACTCCGGGCCGAGCGGACGGCCCTCGCCGAGCGGCTCGAAACAGCGCCGGAAGCTTAAGCGTCGGCCTTCGCGTCGGCGAGTGCGTCGCGGACGTCGGTTGCGAGGTCCTCCGCGCGCTGCCGGTCGGCCGCCTCGGCGTAGACGCGGACGACCGGCTCGGTTCCTGATGGACGCGCAAGCACCCAAGCGTCGCCGTAGTCCAGTCGATAGCCATCGATTGTCGTTGGTGCAGCGTCCGCGCTCTTCGCGTACTGTTCGGCTGCCGCGAGCATCGCCTCCCGTTCGGCGTCGCTCACATAGCTGACGTTCTCGCGAACGTTCGCGTAGCCCCCGTAGGTGGCGACCGCTTCCGAGGCAGTCCCCCCTGCGAGCAGTTCGAGAAACCGCGCGGCAGTGTAGGCGCCGTCCCGCGAAAGCCGATAGTCTGGAAACAGGATGCCGCCGTTCCCCTCGCCGGCTACGGGCACCTGTTCGCCTTCCGCGGTCAACTCGCGGATTCGGGTGATGATGTTCGTCGAGCCAATGGGAGTGAGCTCAAGGGTGGCGCCGACGCGCTCGGCCACGTCGACGAGCCGTTGGGAGACGTTCACTGCCGACACAACCGTATTGCCCTCGGTGAGGGTAGCCTCGGCTAGTGCTGCGAGCGTAGCATCGCCCTCGATCGGCGCGCCGGTCTCATCATAAAAGATCGCGCGGTCGGCGTCACCGTCGTGGGCGACACCTACGTCCGCGTCGGCCGCCCGCACCAGCGCACCGAGGTCGCCGAGGTTCGCCGCGACCGGCTCCGGATCGCGCCCCGGGAAGTGGCCATCAGGCTGGGCGTTCACCGTGACGACTCGGCAGCCAAGCCGCCGGAAGAACTCCGGCGAAGTGAGCGCACCGGCGCCGTGTCCAGGGTCGAGCGCGATGGTGAGGTCGGCGTCCGCGACGGCGTCGCGGTCAACGGCCGCAAGCAGCCCCTCGACGTAGTCGCGCCGTGCCGACTCGATATGGGTCGTCTCGCCCGTCGCGTCCCACGATGCCGCGTCGAACCGGTCTGCGAGTAGGCGGTCCTCCACCCGCTCGAGGGTGGTGCGCGATAGCTCAACGCCGTCGGCCCCGATGAGCTTCAGCCCATTGTACTGCGGCGGATTGTGACTCGCTGTTACCACGAGGACGGGGACGTTCGCCCGCTCGGCGTATGCCTGCGCACCCGGCGTTGGGATGATGCCGAGTCGGTGGACGTCGCTCCCGGTCGCCGCCAGCCCAGCGGCGACGGCGTCAACGAGAAACTCCCCCGTGCGGCGGGTATCCCGGGCGACTGCGATCGTCCCACTCTCGAACGTCGAGCCGGCGGCCCGCGCGACGCGGCCGACGAAGTCGGGCGTGATCTCCTCACCGACCACGCCGCGGACACCGCTCGACCCGAATACCTTCATATCGAGGCGTACCGCAGGGGCGCAAAAGTCGGTGTCGGTCGACACGCCTGGCCTGGAGGGCCGAATCAGCGGCTGCACTCATATCTGGGCGCGCCAGTATGGTTACTTCACCGCTCGAGTCGGCGTTCCCCGCCCCGGCCGTGATTCGGGCCTCGAAACGAACAGGGCTTTGAGGTATGGACGAGAGATTCTGGTATGAGCTGGGCTACACCCGATGAGTCGGCCGATGGGCTGGCCGACGTACTCAGAACGCGGGCGTCGCTGCTTGCAGCGCTGGCGGACGAGCCGCGCGACAAACGCGCGCTCAGAGACGAGCTCGGGGTCGCCCGGTCAACGGTATACAAGGGTGTCCGGCAGCTGGTCTCGCTGGGCCTCGTTCGCAAGACAAGTGGGGCATACGAACTCACGGCTTACGGCCACATCGCCCACGAGCACCACCACAGGTACCGCGACCGGCTCGCCACGCTCGCCGAGGCGCGCAGCGTGCTCGCCGACCTCCCGGCCAGCGTCGACCTGCCACCGGCGTTTCTCGCCGACGGGACCGTCGTGACCGCCGACCAGTACGCACCAGAGCGCCCGCTGTCGGCGTTTGAGTCCGTCGCCGCCGAGCCGGCGCGCATCCGCTCGATGTCGCCCGTCGCCATCCCGCGGTATATGGCTGACCTCCACAACGACGTGCGTGCCGGTCGCGACCGCGAGGTCATTCTTGAACGAGGAGCACTCGAGGCGCTCGCGGACGCCTACGACGAGTTCGACGACGCACTTGATGCCGGCATCGCCGTCTACGTCGTCGACGAATCCCTACCGTTCGGCCTGACGCTGTTTGACGACGAGACGGTCGCACTCACCACGTACGACGGCGGCAGCGTCCAAGGCATTGTCATGGCCGAGAGCGAGGCGGCCGTCGAGTGGGCGACCGAGACATACGAGTCATACCGTGACCGGGGGGCCCGGCTGTGAGCCACCCGAGGGGGTTTGCGTGAGCACAGGCGCGTCGGGCTCTGTGCGCAGCTCGCTCCGACGGTGGTCGCCGTGAGTCCGGTGATTCGGTCACTCCCGACGCACACTCGCACGGAGTGGTTCACGTGAGCGCCGAGCAAGATATTTCCCTCGAGGAGAAACGAGTGTACGCCGGCGGCGACGCCCGGACAGCGTTCGTCGCCGCGAGAACCGGAGTGATCGAGCTTTCGATCTCCGACGACCTCGTCGGCGAGTTCGGCCTCGTCCATCGAGACCCGACGAGTGACGTGGTCGACGACGACGGGCGCGTTGCGGTCGCGACCGACACCGACGCGCTCGTGGCGAGCGACGACGGCTTCACGGCCACGGGGTTCGGTCCCGCGGCCGCGGTCGGCTTCGCCGACGGACTCATCGCCTGCGCCGCCAACGGTGACCGCGTCGCCCGCCTTGCCGACGGCACATGGACTGATCTGGGCGCCGTCGCCGAGGTGCGGGCGGTCGCCGGTGACCTGCTCGCTGCCGCAGGCGGGGTGTTCCAGCTTGACGGCAGCCATGTCGGCCTCGCGGACGCCCGCGATGTCGCCGTCGACCGAGACGTGTTCGCCGCGACCGCCGACGGGCTCTACGCACTCGCGAACGGCTGGATGCGTCGCGTTGACGACGGGTGCCGTGCCGTTGCGACCGCCGAGGGGCGAGCGGTCGCCGTCTGCGACGACGGCACGCTGCTTGAGCGGCGGGCGGGCGAGTGGGTCGCAACCGGGGCGACCGGCGTCGTTGACGCCGCCGCGACCGCTGACGCACTGTACGCCGTCACGGACGGGGGCACGTTCCTCGCTGCCGTCGGCGAGCCCTCGACGCGTTCGGACTGGCGCGAGCGAAGTCTCGGGGTTGCCGACCTTCGCGGACTCGCAGTGGTCTGAGGGGCGGAACGCACAAACCCCCGCGCCGCGAGGGCCCGCGTATGTTCGACGAGATCATGGCGAAGTTCGCCGACTCGCCCGGCCAACGGGCAGTCGTGCGGCTCCTCCTCGAACGGGGCTTCTCCGTCAACGAGGATGGTCGGGTCGTCTCCGGCGGTATCGAGATTCCCAATACGGGTATCGCTCGGGAGGCAGACGTCGACCGCCGGGTCGTCGACGCAACGACCGACGCCATCCTGGACGACCCCGATCTTGAGCGCGTGTTTCGGAACATCTCGGCCATCCCGTCGTTGATGGACCTCGCGCCGGTGCTCGGCCTCTCCGTGCTCACCGTTCGGGTGGCCGACGAGACCGAACCCGGCATCGTCGCAACGGTGACGACCCACATCGCCGACCGCGGTATCTCGATCCGCCAGACTATTTCCGAAGACCCCGAGTTTACCGACGAGCCCAAGTTGTACGTCATTACCGACGACCCGCTTCCCGGTGAGTTGATCACTGAACTGCAGGGGCTCGACTTCGTCCGGAAGCTGGAATTGGAGTGAGTCGCCCGTACGCACGGCTCACAGCCCTGTATTCTTCCCTACCGCACGTTGCGTGCTGTGTGCATGCCACGCCATCGGACGTTGCTGATTCGGCCATGCCGAGGCCAAGCTCTCGCTACGCGTCCTGATCGGCGCTGAGGGCGTGACGCTCGCTGGCGGCCGTCGCCGCGTACTGGACGCGTAACGCCTCCTGGCTTGTGTTCATCCGTCTTCTGTGTGTGCCCGATTTCTCGATGCTGGGGTATCTCGCCGACCCGTGCGTCGGGGCGACGGTGTACGACCCCGGACACACGCTGGTCGGGCCCGCGCTCTGCTTGCTGGCGGAGTAGGCGATCGGCGACTGGTTGAAGAGTCCGAGCGCGTTTGGAGACACACATCTGGAGCGCGTCTGAGGCCCGAAACGCGTTTGCCCTACGCCGCCAACGCCTGACCGTGAGCGACGCGCGCGAGACGTACCACACGGTCGCTGGCGAGGGCCACGCCTCGTTCACCGTACGCGGCTCAGAGTTCATCGGCCACGCCCGGCCGGCAACGAGGGTCGCGGCAGCGGAGGCGTTTGTCGACGCGGTCCGCGAGGAGTACGACGACGCGACCCACAACGTCCCCGCCTACCGGGTCCGTGCGGACCCCTTCCGCGAGTACGCGAGCGACGACGGCGAGCCGTCGGGGAGTGCCGGCAGCCCCGCGCTGAACGTGCTCCAAGGGCGCGACCTACAGAACGTTGTGGTCGTGGTGACGCGCTACTACGGCGGGACGAACCTCGGCGTCGGCGGGCTCGTCAGTGCCTACGGCCAAGCGGTGAAAGGCGCCGTCGACGCCGCCGGGGTGGTCGAGACGGAGCCACACAAGCGCCTGCGCGCGACCGTCGACTACGACGACTCGGGCACCGTCCGCGGGCTCCTCGAGTCGGCCGGGGTCGCGTTCGAGGCCGACTACGCCGAGCGAGTCACCTTCGACGCGCGAGTGCCGGTCGCCGACGGCCCCAAGCTGCGCGACCGCCTCCGGAGCGCGACGAGCGGCCGGGTCGACATCGGCGACGAGTGACCGGCACGGCGCTGTGTGGAACCGCATGACGGCGCCGTGTCTGACGCACGACATACGATCTTTCTGCTGGAGGTAGTATCAGCTTGCGGTCGTCGGAATCTGCAGGCGAAGTGAGGGGGTTCGGCCCAGTTCGCGGCGAACTCTTGGTCGGGACTTCGGCTACTGCGGTGGCATATATGAACGCGTCGACTCGTTCGTCGCCCCGTGCTCAGGTCGTCCGGAAGGCGCGGTCGCCGGCGTCGCCCAGCCCGGGGACGATGAAGCCGTCGTCGTCAAGTCGCTCGTCGACGGCAACGGTGAGCACGTCGACGCCCGGATACTGCTCGCGCACCCGCACGAGGCCCGGCGGAGCCGCCACGGCCGACAGGACGATGACCCGCTCGGGATCGACGTCCGCGAGGACGTGTTCGAGTACGGTGACCATCGTCGAGCCGGTCGCAAGCATCGGATCGGCGACGATGACCGTGTCGTCTCCGGAGATGTCCGGAAGTTTCGTGTAATCGACGGTGATAGCGAACTCGCCGTCCGCGTCCATCCCCGCCTCCTCGTCGCGACCCGCGGAGATGACGCCCTGTTTCGCGCGGGGGAACGCCTTCAGCAGCCCCTCGACGAACGGCGTCGCAGCTCGGAGGATGTTGACAATGACCACGTCGTCGAGCCCCTTCACACGCTCGCCGGTCGTCTCCGCGAGCGGCGTCGTGATGGAGACGAACTCCGTCTCGAGCACGCCGTCGATGATCTCATAGCCACAGATCCGGCCCAGTTTGACCAGCCCTTTCCGGAAGCCAACCTGTTCGGTCTCGACAGAGCGAAGCTGCGAGAGGGTGTGTTTCGCGAGCGCGTGGCCAATCACGTGCGCGTCGTCACGGTCTTCGATAGGCATACCGAGGTGCCCGCCCCCAACAGGCAAAGAGCCACCGACTCGCTCGACCGCTACCGTAGGACGACCAGATACGTGAGCGCGGCGACGAGGAGCGTCGCGACCGCGACGTTACGGAGGGTGAACGCCACCAGCCCGATGAAGTCCATCCCCCAGATGACGACGCTCGCGAACGTGGCCGACAACAGCAGGTCGAGGACGAGCAGCACGCGGATGTCACCGTCCGATGCCATGTCCGCGAAGCCACCGCCGGGTGACTTAATTCCCCGCGTCGGCGACAGTACGGTTTTGCGCCGGCGCGTGCTACCGAGTCTCGTGCCCGCCGACCACGACGCCGCAGACCTGGTTCCGTTTCTCGTCGTCGCGACGGCCGGGCTGCTCGTCTCCATCTCGTTCGTCCCCGTCTACGTCATCGCGCTCGGAGGCACCGCATTGGTCGGCGTTGCGGCCGCGCTGGTCGTCGCCGGCGGGTTCGCGGCGCTTGCTTACCGCCGAATGGTCGCAGACCGCGACGAGCGGCTTCGCCGCGAAGTGCCGCCCGCGGAGCGACTGCGCACCATCGTTTACGGCGTGCTCGTCGCTGCCGCGCTGCTGGGTGGGTTCTCGCTGCTGTTGTATTTTGTGCGATAGCGACCGTTTTAGACCCCCAGGTCCGAAAGAGTCCGCATGCGCGAGGTGGCCGTCGACCGGTTCGTCGCCGCCCCGCCCGCCGAGGTTGCGCGGGTGCTCACTCCCGAGCGACTGGTCGCGGCCGAAGGGAGCTTCACGGTCCGCGAGGTCCGCGACGATGGCAATGCCACTCTCATCGCCGCGGGGCGGGCGGGCGTCGAACTGCTGTTTCGGTTCGAGCCGACCGAGGACGGCCTCGCTTACGAGCAGCTGGAGGGGCCACTTGAGCGGCTGACGACGACGATCAGCTACGTACCCGAGAACGAGGGGACCCGACTGTCAGCCCGGTCTACGGTCGCGGTCCGCGGCCTCGGCGTCCTCGACCGCCTCGCCGCGTGGAAACGCCGTGGCGAACTCCGGCGCGCGCTCAGCACTATCGACGCGGAACTGTAGCCGGGCCGTCGCGCCCGCGGCTGTGTGCCACAGGCGGACAACCGCTATGGAAACTAAGTAGATAACATTGTTACCAAACTCTATGGGACTGCTTAGCAGCGTGACGGCCGTGCTGAGAGCATCGACGCAGTCGGCGAACCGCGGGGAGGGGACCGAGCCGGAGTCGAAGGGGGCTTACTGGTGTCACGACTGTGCCGAGCGCATCAGAGACGTGGATGTCGCCGGCGGGGAACCGCCGAACTGTCCGGACTGCGGCGACGAGATGGAGTTTGAGCGCGCGGCCGCGTCCACCGGCTGCGCCTGCTAAGCTCCCTGGGTCCGCAACAGGAGCGACTCCCCGTCGCTCGCGGGGAACGGGTTCTCTACCAGTTCGTTTAATGGCGGCGCGACCAGACACTCTTTGAACGACTCACGGATGGCCGTTTCGTCCATCCCGCGCCCGATGAATACTACCTCACAGCGACGGTCGCCGTGTTCCTCGTCCCGCTCCAGCTCGGGGTGCATTCGCCGCTGCATCTCCTGGCGCCGCTCGGACATCGCTGCGATCCACTGTTCCGCCACCTTGACGTGCGTGGACGGTCCGGCCTGGCTGTAGTGGAGCGCGTGCCTGTCGCGGTCAGCGACCCAGATACGCCCCTTCGAGCGCACCACCGCGTCGGGGAGCGTCCGTACGAATGCGGCGAACCGCTCAGGGTGGAGCGGCCGGCGCGCCCGGACGACGAATGAACCGACGCCGTAGACGGATCGTGGGTCGTGCGCGTCGTGGTCGTCGCCGTGGTGGTGGCCCTCGGCGTGCTCGGCCGCGCGCTGCCAGGCGGCGGTCTCGCTCACCGTGTCGAGGTCGAACAGCCCGGTCCCGAGAACGTCGCCCGGGTCGACGGCCCCCTCAACGGTCCGGACGATCTCGGCGCGCGGGTTCAGCGAGCCGAGCAGCGCCTCGGTCTCCCCGAGCGCATCCGCGTCGGCGAGATCGCATTTGTTGAGCAGGAGCACGTCTGCACACTCAACCTGGCCAACGACCAGGTCAGAGAAGGGGCGAGTCTCCGTCTCACGGTCAGCCTGTCCCGCCCGGGTGCGCTGGACGTCCGCGGTCTCGACCGCCTCGCTCTCAGCGAGCGTCTCGCGGAACGTCTCGGCGTTCACCAGTGTCGTGAGGGTGTCCAGCTCGTAGGGCGCCGACGCTGCGC
>CAYZJQ010000073.1:0-13321 GCA_964478805.1 uncultured Halobacteriales archaeon
ATGTCCAGCACGACGTTTGACAGCGGCGTCTTCTCGTGGAGCTCCTGGCGCTTGTCCGCGCGCTCAAGCTCGATAATATCGCCGAAGTCCATCCCCGTCCGCTGCATGGACGGGAACGATATCCCCCACTTGTACAGCGCAGAGCCCATCCCGACGGTGCCCTCCTGGATGGAGACGGTCCAGTCGTCGACGTCGTCCATGTCTTCTGTCATCCCGCGGATGAGCTCGTTAACGTCGCCGATGACCTTCTGGAGCCGCTGTTGCATCTCCTCGGGCCCCTCTTGTAGTTCGGAGATGAGACGGTCGACCTTGTTAATGAACAGTGCCGGTTTGACGCCCTCGCGCAGTGCCTGCCGGAGTACTGTCTCCGTCTGGGGCATCGCGCCCTCGACGGCATCCACGACGACGAGAGCACCGTCGACGGCCCGCATTGCGCGGGTCACGTCACCACCGAAGTCGACGTGGCCTGGCGTGTCGATGAGATTGATGAGGTGGTTTGTCCCCTCGTACTCGTGGGTCATCGAAACGTTGGCTGCGTCGATGGTGATACCGCGCTCCTGTTCATCCTCCTCGGTGTCCATCGCGAGCTGTTGCCCGGCGGTGTCCTGTGAGATCATCCCTGCCCCCGCCAGCAGGTTGTCGGTGAGCGTCGTCTTCCCGTGGTCGACGTGCGCGGCGATGGCGATATTCCGGATGTTCTCCGGTTTGTCCATCAGCGTCTCACACTCCTGTACGATCTTCTTGCGTCGGCCCATTATGCAGTCGAATAACGATACCAGCGACAAAAGGGTAGTGTTTCCCGTGCGCGAACCTCCACGAATCCGTGCGAACGCGGCTCATTCGGGTTGTTCGTCGTTGAACGGGACCTTGTCGGGTTGCTGTCACGGGAGGACCCGACGGCTCGAAAGCCTCACTGCCGATCAGTCGTCTCATCGAGGATGCCGAAATCGGCTCTGCCACCGTCGAAACCTCCGATTTCCCGGTACACTGGTTGGAGCAGACGACCCATCACATCAGTCGTGGAATGACTCCGACACTCCCGCGATAACCATCCCAGGTCGCTTCGTGAGTTATGATTCTGAGTCCGTGGTACGGATATGCGCCACTCGGTGGCCGAGAGGGTAGATGAAGCACACTATCCCGGTCAGAGGTCGCACTGGCGCGGTCTACACTCCAACCATCGGTGCGTGGGAACCACTCGAAGTCGGGGCATGGTCCATGACCATCGACTCCTACGACGTCAGTCGTGGGAGGATGTCAGTCCCGGTGTTCTTTCAGGTACTCGTAGGCCCACCGGACACGCTTGAACGCGTCCTCGTCGCCACCGTGGTCAGGGTGAGTTTCCTTGACGCGCTCGCGATAGGCACCCCTGATGGCGTCGACGTCCGCCTCGGGGTCGACGCCGAGCACCTCACACGCCTCTCGCTCACGTGGTGCCAGCGTCGTTGTGCCGCCGTCATGGGACGTCGTGCCGCCGACGCGGCGGTGCCACCACTCGCTTGGTCCTTCTTCGGGCCCGGGCGGGTCGTCGTCGGGTTCGCCGCCGAGCCAGAACGGGTCGTCGAACGGCCAGTCCTCGGGGTCGTCCCAGTCATCGCGCGGCTCATACTCGATCTCTGCGGAACGGGACGGCTCGGCCTCCCTGCCTGCCTCGCCGACGGTGCCGTCTGGATTGCGCTCGACGCCGACGCGGGCGTACGCTTGCGCCGACATCTGCCTGAAGCTCCGGCGGAGACAGAGGTAGCTTCCAGCGCCAGCGCCAATCGCAGCGACCAGTAGCGGCGGGAACGAGACCCCGGCGATGGCGAGCACCGTCGCTGCCGCAGCTAAAACCACTCCGGTTGCGAACAGTGGCCACGCGGTGTTCACACCCCTTGTAGACGGTCCGTCGGTGTAAATCCCCCCTGCCGCAAGGCTCAAACGGTCGACGGGCATGGTAGTAATACGCATGGATTTGCGCGTGAAGGGGAACGGTCCTTCCGAGCCGTTCCGGTCGGCCCGTGACCTCTTCGAGACGGCGCACGACGTGTCGCTACCCGTCGAGGTCGAGATCCGCTCGGACCCTGACGAGCGCACGCTCGTCGGCCACTACGACGACCGCCACACGCTGGTGATGAGCCGTCAGGCCGCCTCCTCGGCGATGGCGCGAGAACTCGCTCTCCACGAGTTCGCCCACATGGCTCGCTATGAGGAGGCGCATCCCTCGCACACGATGCAGACCGAGGAGGCACTGTTCCTCGCGCTGGCCGGCCGCTCTGTCGAGCGCCGTAAGCTCGCCCACTGCTACCAGATCGCGAACCATATGAAAGACATCTACGCCGACGACATCACGCTTGACGTAGCCCCGGCCGACAAACTGGTGGCGTTCATGGAGTCGTCGCTTGCGGCCGCGGTCGCCGACCGCCCTGCCGCCGCGCCCGACGGATGGACCCAGCTAAGCCCGGGCTCGGACCCCGAGATCACGGCCGTCAATGCCGCTTTCGCACTCGCGCTGCTCGAACGACATGACGTTATCGACGACGATCACCGGCTGTATGACCTCGCGCACGTCGCCGCGAGCGACGCTCCGGAGGTGGCATTCGGGGGGTTCAAGCGCCGGTTCCGCTCGCTGGCGCGCGACACCGATGAGTCGGAGTACCGGAAGGCCCTCGTCGACGTGACCCGTGAGTACGTGCTCGGTTCCGGCGCGAACGGCCCGCAGGCCGCTGACTGAGACGAAATCGGGCTGTCGCGGTTTCAATACCCTTTTTATCGCGCGCCGACTTCCGTGCCGTATGGCAGACTTTCAGGTCGTCGTCGCCGACCCCGACGAGGGCGCGACGTACCAGCTCGAAGTGGACGGACAGGACGCGAACCGGTTTATTGGGAAGTCGATCGGCGAGGATGTCGACGGCGGCGCTGTCGGACTTGACGGTGCGACCCTCGAGATCACCGGCGGTTCTGACGTTTCCGGGCGCCCAATGCGGTCCGATGTCCGCGGCACGGAGACCAAGGCTATCCTTCTCACCGGCGGCACGGGGTACAAGCCCACTCGTGACGGCGAACGCAAGCGCGTCACCGTTCGCGGCGCCGAGGTGAGTGACGAGACCCGCCAAATCAACGTCAAGATCACCGACGCAGGCGGCGTCGACGTGGCCGCAGCGTTCGGCGCCGCCGCCGAGAGCGCCGACGACGAGTAACGGTTCTTATGTCCGAGTCAGTCCCCAGCGACGTCGTGGATAGCGTGCGTGCCACCCTCGAGCGTGCAGGCCGCACGGACCGCCCGAAGGTGGTCGTCCCCGAGGACGCTCACGACCGTGTCCCTGAAGGCGAGGTCGTCCGCCTCTCGCTCGACGGCGCCATCCGCCATGCAACCGTCGAGTTAGCTATCGACGACCGTCTTGAGCTTCGCGGCGCGTACGACAACGCCCGGCTCGCCCGCAACGGCGACGGCAAGAACCGTTTAATTGAGTGGGTCGACGCCAATGGCCTCGACTTCGGGCGCACCGTCCATCTCGACGTGGTCGCCGAGGGGTTCTTTTACGGACTGCGCGCTCCCGGCGAACGTGCCGTTTACCATGTCCCTGACCGGCCCGACGAGGGCCTCGCGGCGATCGCCCGTGATCTCGAGCCAGAGGAGGACGAATGAGCACCGGCAACGGTCGCGACCGGACGCCGCGTGAGGGGTTTCTTGCCGGTGAGCGCCACGATGATATCCTGCTTTACCTCCACGAGGACACCGTCGGCGACCTGGACGCGCTCACCGGCGTCGCCGAGTCGGTCGCTGACGGAGTGGTACTTGTTCTCCCCGGCGACCGTGGGAGCGCGGTGTTCGAGCAGGCGACTGGAATCGCGCCGATGAGCTTCGCTGGCGACGCGATGGACACCGACGGCGACATCGCCCGTGATCTGACGGCCGGCACCTGTCCCTCTGGCGACGGGCCTGACCACTACCCGACGTTCGTCTTCGCTTTCTCCGAGGCGCAAAACGAGGCGGTCGGCGGCGTCTACGCGGAGGGTGACGTGGTCCACGCCTACGCTGCCTGCGACTGCGGCGTAACTTACTCCGACAAGTGGGTCATCGAAGACCAGGCGTAACGACGCTTACCGCTCCGTCTCGACCCTGTCCTCTGCGTCCTCTTTGGGTAGGGTCTGGAAGGCGTTGAGGATAACCTGCTTCGCGACCGCACCCTGCGTCGTCCAGTGGTTCGCGTAGTCGAGCATATCGTCGTAGATGTCGGGCTTACAGCCGGCCGCCTTCGGGTGGCCGCCGCCGTTCACCTGCGCTGCGACCTCGTGACACCGCTGGAAGGCGTCCGTCCCCCGGATGGAGGCGGAGCCTGCCGGCTTGACGATAACGGAGGCGTCTGCGCCCCGCTCGCGCAGCGCCTCGGCGACCTCGTTCTGCGAGCAGCGGCCGTAGGTGACGCCGACGGTGACGCCCGAGATCTCCTTCAGCTCGGCGCGCTCGACGGCCTTCTCGATGAGCGCATCCTTCTCGACGCGGCGCTCATCGAGAAAGTCGAGCACGTCGTTCGGGAGGCCGGCGCCGTGCTCGCGGACGATCTCCACGTACGCCTCGGCGTCCTCCCAGTGGGCGTAGTCCGCGAGGTCGTCCGAGCGGGGGTCCTCACGCAGCCACAGGTCGTGGTCGCGGGTGACGGCTGCGAGCTCGGCGAAGCGGTCGTCGAATGCCGCGTCGAGCGAACGGAGCGTCACGTCCGTCGAGCACTCCTCGTTGGAGTCGCCGACGACGAGGTCGACGCCTGCAGCCTTGACCCGTCCGGTCGCATCGTCATCCCACTGGTGGTGGTCAAACCAACGGACCGCCTCGACACGGGCGACGAGGTCGGCGAGGCCGTCGAGGTCGTCGCGCTCGTCGGGGCAGAGGTCACAGACGTACACCGTTGCGCCGTCTTCGGCGTACTCGGCGAGGTGGGCGATGGCGTCGTCGAGTTCGTGCGGCCCGGCCGGAATCAGGGCCGCGTCGCCGTGGTGCTCGCGGATCAGGGCGACACAGCCGAGTCCGTCGGCGTCCGGATCGGCGACGACGACGGTCTTGCTTCCCTTGAGAGCCGTCTTTATTTCTTGTTCCTGGCGTTCGGCGTCGAACGAGTCCGGGGTAAAGAAGCCTGTCCCGGGAAGCAGCGACTTCCGCTCCGTGGAGAGTCGCTCGTCATCGATGAGTCGGTCGTTCATGCCGGTTATGGGAGCGGAACAGAAAAGAAAGGCCCGGGTTCGCCGCTACGGTTTGACGTTCGCCTCCAGCTGGCGCACCGTGAGCACGGGCACTGGACAGGTCCGCACCACCGCTTCCGCGACTGATCCAAGTAGGAAAGAGTGTTCGCCGTCGCGACCTCGGGTGCCCGTGACGACGACACTGGCGTCGACCTCGCGGGCGTAGCCGGTGATCTCGCTGGCCGGCCGCCCCTCGCGGACGGCGACCGTTACTGCACGGTCGGTCGCCTTCTGAACGGCTGCGAGCGACTCCTCGGCCTGTTCGTCGAGCGCGCGGCGCACCTCCTCGTGGACGTCCTCTGGGAGCGCGTCCACGCGCCCCGAGTCGACGACGTACAGCGCGTGGACCGCGGCATCGAAGGTCGCCGCGAGGTCCAACGCGGCGTCGACGGCGCGGCGGCCGCTCTCGGAGCCGTCCGTCGCGATAACGACCGTATCGAACATACGCTACAGTCGGCGGGTGGGGACATAAACCTGAACGCGGCGCGCGACCGGGAGTCTTACCTGCTGACCGGCAGAGGCTCGGGTATGCACCTCGGCGTCATCGGACTCGGGCGAATGGGCCGAATCGTGGCCGACCGTACCCTCGCGGCGGGCCACGACGTGACGGCGTTCGACGTGAGCGACGACGCGCTCGCGGCCGCGGCCGACGCCGGGATCGAGCCGGCTGACTCCATCGACGACCTTGCCGAGCTACTCGGAAAGGAGAAGCGACTCTGGCTGATGGTCCCCGCTGGTGACCCCGTCGACGCCGCACTTGACGAACTCGACCCTTACCTCTCTGCCGACGACATCGTCGTCGACGGGGGGAACAGCCACTTCGCGGACTCGACGCGCCGCGCCGAGTCCACCCCGGCACGATACCTCGACTGCGGCACGTCGGGCGGCCCGGCCAGTGCCGAGGCGGGATTCTCGCTGATGATTGGGGGGCCCCAGACCGCTTACGAGACGATGACGCCGGTGTTTGACGCCGTCGCGACTGGCCCTGACGGACACGACCGGATGGGGGCAGCAGGGGCGGGCCACTACGTCAAGATGGTCCACAACGGCGTCGAGTACGCGCTGATGCAGGCCTACGGCGAGGGGTTCGAACTGCTCCACGAGGGCCGCTACGACCTCGATTTGGAGGCCGTCGCGCGGACGTGGAATAACGGCGCTGTCGTCCGATCGTGGCTGCTTGAACTCTGTGAGGAGGCGTTCCGTGAGGAAGGTTCAGATCTCGGCGACGTAGCCGACCATGTCGCTGGAGGCTCCACCGGGACGTGGACCGTCCAAGAGGCGCTCGAACAGGAGGTCGCGGTGCCGCTCATCTACGAGGCGCTGGCCGAGCGGTTCGACTCGCGGGTCGCGGCGAAATTCTCGCGGCGGTTGGCCAATCGGCTCCGGTACGGCTTCGGTCGTCATGAGATAATGCGGGAGTAGCTTGCTGCTGTGTCTGACGCTCGGTCGACAGGAATGATTAAGCCCGTGGTCACACACCGCACGGGTATGGCAGCCGACGCGAGCGCGGGGACCAAGGACCCGGTCTCCGTCGACATCGATATCGAGAACGGGGAGACGACGATCGCGGTCACCGGCGAGCGGAACGCCGCTGTCGTCGTGCGATCGGCGGGTGGCGAGCGGGTGTATCTCCCGCCGGAAGCCGAGCCGGAACACGGCGATACTGACCCGTACACCCCTGGCAGTACGCCCTACGACGGGGTAGGCGACAGCCCCTACGGAGGGGCAGATGACACTCCGTACGGTTCGGCGCGTCAACAGGGACCGGAGTGGGGGGTGACGTCGACGGCCCGTGGCTTCCGTGTTCACCACCCCGAACCGGCGTGGGACGTGCGGCTCCTGCGTGGCCGTCAGTCACCGTCGAGGATCGACTCGTAGAAATCGACGTGCTCGTCGGCGACGGTCGCCCAAGTTCGAGGCTCATACTCGGGGACCGGACCGGCTACGAGCGCTCGTTCGATACCGGCCGCGATCGACTCTGAATCCGGCTCGACCTCGATGACACACCCCTCGGGAAGTACTTCGGCCGCGCCGGATTCGCAGGCGACGACGCGCGTCCCGACGGAAAGCGACTCGACGATGGTGATGCCAAACGGCTCCGACAGCGACGGCGAGACGAACAGGTCGGCGCTGGCGTAGTAGTCGCCCAACTCCTCTTGGGGGACGTATCCGACGAATTTCACCCGGTCCTCGACACCGAGGATGGAGACGAACTGCTTGCACCGTTCGGTCAGGTGGCCCGTCCCGCCGACGACGAGCGTCACGTCGTCGTCGAGCCGCGGGACGGCGTACAGCAGATGTTCGATCCCCTTCTGGTGGGTATGTCGGCCGACAAAGAACAGCATCGATCCCTTGATGCCGAGTTCCGCTTTCAGGTCCCGGCCGGTGGCTTCGACGCTGCTGAACCCGTTGTAAATAACGTGGGCCTCACCGCCGTACTCCTCGCGGACGGTGCGGCGAACCAGCTCGCTCACGCCGATGAGGTGATCGGCGCGGTCGACGAGCCGTTGTTCGGTCCGGCGTTCGACCTCAGGCGGTGTCCGGTTGCGGTCCATCGTCAGTGAGTGGAACGTGACCACCCACGGGAGATCGTGGGTGACCTGTGCGCGCACGCCAGGGTCGTAGCCGAACCAATCGTGGGTGTGAACGACGTCCGCGGCGGCGGCGTGGTCCACGAATGCCTCCGAGAGCTCGCCAATCCGCGTCCGAACGTCCCCCTCGCCGGTCGGGACGGCATGGATGTTGTCGTACCCGTCGGGGGCATACTCCGCCGGCAACACGAGGTCGATCTCGACATCGTCGCGCGCCTCGAACTGGTGAAACAGCTCGCCGACGGCGGTGTCGAGTCCCCCGCTCACGTTGGGCGGGAACCCCCACCCGAGCATTAGGACGTTCGGCGGCATGCTCGATACCTTCGGTGCACCCCTACTTCATACGTTCGCCCTCAGGACTTAGCTCGCCGCTCTACACGTAGCCGACGGGCCATCCTCGGGCCAATCGCAACGCTATTCAGTGACGTATCCAAAGGTGAACGTATGGTTGACACGCTGGGTATCGCGCTCGGGGCGTTCCTTACGCTCACCGTGGTCGCCCTGCACTTCTCGCGGGGGACCGACCACCCCACGCCGGACGATATTTCCCAGGAGGTCATGGAACGGCGCGCCGAGAGCGTGCCTGAGACCGACTTTCCGGAACCGATGAACCGGTCCATCGGCGGCGGTGGTGCGGTTGCTGCCGGTGCGGTCGCGGAAGGGGAAACCGAGGCGGAACTCGCCGATGGCGAGGTTGAGGTCGACGAGGATCCGTCGGCGATTCCGGACGACGAGGCCGAGGTTTTCGACGTCGAATACGTCAAAGAGGGCGAGACAATCGAGGTGAAAGAGAACACGACCATTCTTGAGGCTGGCGAGGAAGCCGGCTGGGACCTTCCGTATGCCTGTCGGGAAGGCCAGTGTGTCTCCTGTTCCGGCCACATCACCAACGGGGGCAACTCCGAGCAGTACGTCGAACACTACACCAACTCGATGCTCGGCGAGCCCGAACTCGATGACGGGTACACCCTCACATGTGTCGCCTATCCCATTGCCGACCTCTCCATCGAGACGCGCGAGACGCCGTAGCGCCGCAGCCCTCCCGTTTCCCTTCGTCTTCGTTACGTTACTTCCCCGATCTGAACGACCAGTCGCCCTCGATCTTGTAGATTCTGAGATACGTTCTGTCGGACGCGGCGCGCACCCGATCGTGGACCTGCGTGCGGTCGAAGTTCGCCCGCGTCGTCGCCACGTTGTAATGCGCCGCCGCGTAGGGTGTATCGCCGGTGTCGTCGTGTTCGACGCGGACCGTCGTCTGGGCGCGATGGTTGACGGCGTATCGGTGCGCCGCGGCTGCGACGATCCGGTCGCGGAGGCTCTCGCCTTCTGGGAGGTCGGCGCTGTAGAGCCGGAGGTCGTCAACTCGGATGCTGGCGTAGCCGCACTCGCGGGCGGCTACGCCCGTCCCAGTGGCCATATCAAACCAGTGACGGCTCACAGTCCTCCCCCGGGCTGATCGTCCAGCGGCCAGCGAGCGAGCGCCGTCGATTGGCTCTCGTCGAATGCGGTCCAGACCACGCTCACGTCGTCGGACACCTCAGTGAGGGCCAGCTGGGGGCCGGATTCCAGCGGAAAGGGGGTCGCAGGGTCGTCATCCCCGGCACACGGCCGGGCGGTCGTCGGCTCGCCGGCGATGATTGCGATGCGCGCAGTGTCGTCCGCGTTGAT
This sequence comes from uncultured Halobacteriales archaeon, assembly GCA_964478805.1. Taxonomy (GTDB): domain Archaea; phylum Halobacteriota; class Halobacteria; order Halobacteriales; family Haloarculaceae; genus Halosegnis. Next base: position 9,477 of record CAYZJQ010000073.1, read on the forward strand.
GACGTTGGCGGCGTCGAAGTGCACGCACTCGCCCGACTTGTCGGGGAGCCAGTCGAATATCCCGATGAAGTTCGGCGGCGTCGACGGATACCCGTCGGTCGTGGGCGGGAAAGGAGCAGTACAGCCGGCCAGTGCCGTCGCGCCGGCCGCGAGCAGGGAACGCCGGTTCACGAATGGTCTATGCCGATCGCCAGCGTGAGTCTTGTGGCCAGATCGTCAGGCTGTGGTCTCGTTGCCCGCGGGCGTCGGCGTGTCCGTTAAAAACGTCCCCGTCCGCTCGCCGCCGATCAGAAAGCCGGCGACCTCGCCAATGAAGATCTCGTTGTCCGCGACGTTGAAGCGGCCGTCGCCAAGCATCGTCTTGTCGCCGAGTGCCATGACGTTGCCCTTCCGAACAGCGACGCCGTAGCGGCCGGCTTCGCCGCCATCGGAGAGTTCAGTCGACCTCTGGGTCCGGAGCAGCACCTGTCCGCCACGGACCTCGACGCGGGCAGCGGTGTACATCGCAACGCGGTCGAGGTCGGGCGCGGCGTCAGCGTCGGTTGGTGACACGAGCACGTTCTTGAAGTTGCCGTCGTTGGTCGTCGTATCGTAGAGGTAGCGCGTGCCGAACACGATGCCGTACTCGCTCGCAAGGTTCGACATGTCGGTCCGCCGGGTCGTCACCGACGCGGAGAACAGTGACTGTGAGATGCGAACCCGGTTGGGTTCGCCGACGAGCAGCATCCGCCCGCCGTCGTTCGTGAACTCGCGGAGCGTCTCGATGTCGTCGGGACTCAGGTCGGTCCCGGGGTCGATCCGGACGTATGCGTCCGCGCTCGCGAGCGCGTCCTCAAGACTCTCACCGCTGAACCGCACGTCGTGACCCGCCCGAACAAGCGCAGAGACCAGCGGCCGGACATCTTCGCTCTCGACGCGGCTGTCGGTGTCGATGACAACCGTCTTTCTCCCCACCTCGCGGGCGCGCAGGTCGTCGCTTACGGTTACGCGACCTGTCGATTCGATGGGCGTCGCAACCACGGCGTCGGGCGCGTACTCCGCCGGCGGCTCGGCCGTGTTCACGTCCTCGTCGGCATCGGTCGTCTGCGGCGTCGGTGCGACGAGCGATGCGCCGACGACGGCAGCGACCACGACGAGCAGCGCCACCCCGGCAACGACGCCAACGTACCGGATTGCGCTTTCGGCGTTCACGCGCCAACCTCCGTGGCTGCCACGTGAGTACTCCGTGGCGTCGAGTTAGCTGTCGTGCTGTTGTCGTACGCGCCAGCACCGAGATAGGCCCCTCGACCGTCTGGGTAGGCGATTCCCGGCGGCACCATCAGGAAAGTGCCGTACGAGGAGCCCTCCGTTCCAATCCCGGTGAGTGTGGCCGGCGAGACGAGTTCCTTCTGCGGGGCGTCGCTGGCAACATAAGCGGCTTGGGAAACGAACTGGACCGAGCCATCCGTCTGCGGCCGGAACACTTCAACGGTGTAACGATCAAGCCCGGCGCGCTCGGCCGCCGCGGCGACGGCGCTCTGGCGGTCACCGATGTGGTCGGCCATACCGTTCTGGACGGCGACGGCGCCGGAGTAGACCCCGGCGTCGGTCAGCTCGGCCCGCGAGAGTTCGAGTCGGTCGCCCCGGCTCTCGATGACAGCGTTCGCGAACGCTCGCTTCAGCGTCTCTGTAGTGTACTTGAACCGACGGATGCTGTCGGAGGAAAGCTTGTCCGGGCCGGTCGCGCTGATGATGTTGTTCGGCTCCACCTGTTGTGGTAGTGTCGCGAGGACGCCCACGCTCCCCACGATGGAGGAGGGTTTCACATAGATGGCGTCGGCGGGTGCCATGGTGTAGTAGGCACCCGAGGCGGCGACGCCGGCGACACTCGCGACGACCGGCTTCTCGGCGGCGAGCCGCTTTACCGCGAGATACTGGGTCTCCGAGGCGGAAGCGGCCCCGCCAGGGCTGTTTACTAGCAGAACTACCGCCTCTACCGAGGGATCGGCGCGTGCGCGCTCGATTTGCGCGGTCACGGCGGCGGCCGACCCGCCCTCAATGCTCCCCTGGACCGGGATTACGGCGACGGTCGACGCGGCAGCACTCCCCCCCAACCCCACCGCGACCGGTGCGATGACGGCCCCTACGAGGACCCCGACGACCACGAGCACCAGGTAGGTCCCCATGCTCGTATCATTCGACGTTCCGATGCCGGCAAGGCCGGCGTCGTCTGTTCCCATGTCTGTCGCTACCATGACCCGTGCACTGATAACTCTCAGGGCATCGGATGCGGCCCTCAGTAATAACCCAGCACGCTTCACGGGTACCAACTGTGATGCCGCCGGACCGTCTACTCCGTTTGCTCCAGCACGGACAGTCCGAAACGTCCGAACGGCTTCACTGGTTGAAGCTGTGCTCGCCGCGTTCACCATCTTCTGGTATCTCCGCGGCGCGTTCGCGTACGGGAAGAATGCGGCAAAGCTCGCGCTCGCAGCGCCGCTGGTCACCGTCGTCCACGCGACGGGGACGGTCGCAGGAATCTACGCACCGCCGAAGAGAGTCCGCGTGACGACGAAGGTCTGCGGAGAGGAGTAGATGGCCGAGGAGAGCCCCGAATCACAACGCCCATGCGCCCGCTCCGGCGAGTGCCGATATGAGCGTCGCGACACAGCTCGGCTACATGCTCCTATTGCTCGCGGTCGGCGCCGGCGCGCGAGCGGTTGGTGTCCTCACTTCCGGGCGTCGTGACGCGCTTACTGCCGTTGCCTTCTATATCGCACTCCCCGCGCTCGTCTTCCAGTCTACAGTTACGCAGTCGATCGCGGAAGTGCTCGTCTGGCGGCTGCTTGTCGGCGTCACTATCGTCCTCTTGATCGTCGCAGCGCTCGGCTGGCTCGTCCACCGGCGCCGCGCGAACCCGGCTCGGCGTGGTGTCGCCGTTGTTCAGTCGTACCACTGTAACATGGGTTTTCTCGGCGTCCCGTTCGTCGCTGCCACCTTCGGTGGCGTCACGGCTGGAAAGGCGAGCGTCGTCCTCGGTATCGGTTCACTTGTCCAAGTGACACTCACCGTACTCCTGTTGACCCGGGTCACGAGCGCGGAAGCCGACCCTGTTGAGGAGTTGGCTGGCGTCGCCCGCAATCCCGTTCTCATCGCGCTCACGCTGGGCTTGGCGGGCGCTGCGGTCGGGGTTTCGCTCCCAGCGCTCGCGACCGACACGCTCGGACTGGTGGGATCGCTTGCACTGCCCATCGCGTTACTTGCTGTCGGCGCGTCGCTGACTGCCGACGGCGGACTGGTTGACCCACCCACGGTAGGCGCTGTTGCGGCGGTAAAGCTACTCGTGATGCCGCTCGTCGCGCTGGGGGCCTTCCTTGCGCTCGGGGCTGTCCCGACGACGCTGCGAGCCGGCGTCCTGATGCTTGCAATGCCGACCGCGGTATCGACGTACATCTACGCGAGCGAGCTCGGCGGCGACCGTGACCTCGCCTCCGCGACGGTCGTCGCCACGACCGTTGCGGCCGTGGTCACGCTGTTTACTATCGTGCAGCTGCTCGGGGTCATCGCGCCGTAAGCTGAGCGATGCTGGGCGGCGCCCACAAGGGATTTACCCGCAAGCCGAGAGCCGACACCTGTGTTTCCCGTGATTCCACTCCAAGCGGAAGGTGCCGTGGTCCTCCTGTTCGGTTTGGTGTTCTTCATCGGCTACCTGGCCGCCATCTACTGGACCTACCAGGACGCACAGACGAACAGCGACCAGCCCGCGTTCCTGTGGGCGCTCGTTGTCTTTTTCGCCCCGTTGCTCGGCCTCCTATTGTACGTCCTGCTCGGTCGAAACTGAGCGACAGCTCACGACTCCGCTGTTT